>JBGPFT010000006.1:0-23116 GCA_041483475.1 Fibrobacteria bacterium
GCATCGCCATTATCCTGCTCACCCTGCTGGTGCGTTTGCTCACCTTGCCGCTTTCCATCACCCAAATCCGGCAAACGGCGCGCATGGCCGAGCATCAACCCGAGATCAAAAAGCTCCAGGCGAAATACAAGGGCGACCGACAGAAAATGCAAGGCGAACTCATGGACTATTACCGGAAACAGGGCATCAATCCCATGGCGCCGGTATTGGGATGTCTGCCGGCTTTCTTGCAAATGCCCGTGTTCATCTCCTTATTCAACGTCCTCGGTCGTTCCGTCGAATTGCATGACACGCCCTTCTTCGGCTGGATCCGCGATCTTTCCCGGCCCGACGTGGTGCTTCCGAATTTGCAGGTCCCCTTCCTCTTCCCCGTGGGCGTCACCATCCTGCCCTTCTTCATGGCCGCCACCATGTTTTTCCAGATGAAGATGACCATCAAGGACCCGAATCAGAAGATGATGGTGTGGATGATGCCCATCATGATGTTCGTGTTCTCCTGCTCTTTCCCCTCGGGCCTGGTGGTGTACTGGACGGTGTCCAACGTGTTCACCATCGCCCAGACCAAGATTTTCAAGCCCAAAAAGGCATAACATGTCGGGGACCGGGGGTTAAGGGTGATGAACGGCGATACCATCGCCGCCACCGCCACCCCTCCGGGAATTTCGGGGTTGGCCGTGATCCGTCTTTCCGGTCCCGCCTGCGCCGAAGCCGCGCGCGTTTGCCTGGGGCGCGCGCATTGGAAACCCCGCGTCCTGCATACAGCGGCTTTCCGAGGATCCGACGGCGAAATCCTCGATCGGTTGACCTTTCATTTTTTGCCCGGCCCCGGATCGCTCACCGGCGAGGACGTGTTGGAAATCTTCCCGCATGGCAATCCCCTGCTGGTCGAATCCATACTCCGCGCTCTTTTGCGCTTGCCGGGTTTGCGCCCGGCCGAACCCGGGGAATTCACGCGCCGGGCCTTCGAGAACGGAAAAATCGACTTGGTGCAGGCCGAAGCGGTGGGGGAATTGACGCATGCACAAAACCGCGCGGCCCTGCGCAATGCCCAGCGACTTCTGGACGGGGAATTGTCGGCGAAATTCCGATCCCTGCGCGACGCCCTGCTCGATCTTTCCGCGCGGCTCGAACTCGATGCCGATTTTTCCGAGGAGGAGGCCGATCCCGACTACGCCTCGTGGCGGCCCCGCATCGCTTCCATCCGCATGGAAGTGGAAAACCTGCTGCGGGGCTTCGAGCGCAGCCGCGCCTGGCGCCATGTCCCCCGCGCCGTTGTGTTCGGGGCTCCCAATGCGGGAAAATCCAGCCTGATCAACGCGCTCATCGCGCAGGATCGGCTGCTCGTATCGGAAAAGGCGGGCACCACGCGCGATTTCGTGGAGGTGCCGCTGCGGCTGGAATCCGGCTTCGTCCATCTCATCGACACGGCGGGCCTGGGCGATCCCGTGGATACCCTCAACGCGCAAGCCATGGAAAAAACCCGGACACAGCTGGCCGGGGCCGACGTCAGGATTTTCGTAGCCGACGGAACCAACACCCCCTCCGGGGGAGACGACCCGCAAGGGGGGCAAACCGATCTTCGCGTGCTGACCAAATGCGACCTTCCGGGCTTCTCTCCCCTCCCAGGGTTTTTCCCCGTATCCAATCGCAGCGGGGCCGGCTTGGAGGCCTTGCTGAAAGAATTGGAAACCCGTCTTTTTTCCTCCGCTCGGGACGATGGCGAAGCCTTGCTGGCCACCGAGCGGCAATTCCACGCGCTGGAAGCCGCACGGGACAGGCTCAAGGCCGCCGAAGTTAATCTCGCGGAACACCCGGCCGTGGAAATCCTGGCCTTCGAGGCGCGCGAAGCTTGCCAGGTCTTGCGCGAGCTTCTGGGCGAAGTGACCCCTGGTGATGTGCTGCGGCGATTGTTCTCCGGCTTTTGCATCGGCAAGTAACCTTCGTCGGTGATCCCAATCACCGATCTGCGATTTGCTTTTCCGCATCGAACTTTCCGGTGATTCAAATCACCGGATTGAACTCACTCTCGAAAAGAATGCGCTTCGGCGTTACGCGTGACCGGGATCGCTCCGTCAAAACGGCGACTGGAAAAAACACCAGGAAGAAAAACCCCAACGCGAAAACCAAGGAGCCCCCGATGATACTTTCCGCCCCGACCTCCCCCACCACGCTGGCCCCCGCCTCGCCCCGCGATCGCCGCCCCTGGAAATCCTCTTCGCCGATACCCCGGCCGGTGCGCCCCGTATCCGTCCCGGCGCGCGATCTTTCCGGTCCCTCGCTTTTCGAATGCCTGCGCGGAATGGATCTTTTTTCCCATCTGGGAGACGCGGACCTGCTGACCTTGGCGGCTTCGGCCCGCGAGCGGCGAGCCGACAAGGGCGATTTGCTGCTTTGCCAGGACGATCCGGAAGGAAAGCATCTCCTCGTCCTGCTCGAGGGCGAGGCCGTGGTGACCCGGGAAAGCGTCGAAGGCGAGGAGGCGTTGCTGGCCACCTTGGGTCCGGGCGACATGGCCGGTGAGATTGCGATTTTCGACGCGCAGCCCCAGCACGCCTCGGTGCGCGCCGTAACGGCGGTGCGCGTCTTGGCCTTGCGCCGCGAGGATTTGCTGCGCGGCCTGAGGGAGCGGCCCGAACTGGCGTTGGACTTCCTTTGCGGCATGGCCCGGCGCCTGCGCCTTTGCGGGCGCCGCATCGCCGGTATCTGCAACCATAGGGCTCCAAGGCGCGTGGCATCCGCCCTGCACGCCCTTATGGAAGAACGCGGCATCCGCCTCAAGGACGAATCGGGTCGCCGCTGCCTGCTGTTGCGGAACCGGCCCACCCAGCGCTGCATCGCCGAACTGGCCGGCACCACGCGCGAAACCGTGTCCCGTTTCCTGGCCCAATGGGAACGCGCCGGCTGGCTTTCCGATGCCCATGGCGACCTGATGATCCTCGACGAAAGCTGGCTGCAACGGTTGGCCGGGGAGGAATAAGTTTCTCCCCTCTCCCACTACCGTGGGAGAGGGGCCGGGGGTGAGGGTAATCCCCAGCGCCCCCCGCTTTTTTCGACTAACATATAGACATGTCCTCCCATGCCACATCCACCTTGAAATTCCTGGCCATGCTGGCCTCCCTCGCCCTCGCCCAGACCAATATCACCTTCAACGTCGATCTCTCCGCCGACATCCATCCCATCAGCCCTTTGATTTACGGGGCCAACGGCGGCCCCGGCGCGGCGGACGGGGTTGCGTATTTCCGCAGCGGCGGCAACCGGCTCACGGGATACAATTGGGAAAACAACGCCTCCAACGCGGGCACGGACTATGGCCCCAACCAAAGCGACAATTATCTCGGCAACTCCTTGGTTCCGGGATACACCTTCACCACCTTCCACGATCGAAATCTGAATAACGGCGCGCAATCCCTGATCACGCTCCAAGCCGCGGGGTATGTGGCGCGCGACAAAAACGGCATCGTCAGCCAAGTCGAAACCGCGCCTTCGCTGCGCTGGCGCCAAGTCGTTTTCCGCAAAGGCAGCGCCTTCTCGCTGAACCCGGACACCACGGACAATTTCGTTTACATGGACGAAGCCGTGAATTTCCTGGTGAATCGCTATGGACCCGCCTCGGGGGTGCGCGGCGTGAAATACTACTCCATGGACAATGAACCGGCCCTGTGGCCCTCCACCCATCCGCGCATCCATCCGGCCCAAAGCGGGGCCGCGGAGGTGGCCAACAAGAATGCGGATTTGGCCCGAGCCGTAAAAGCTGTTGATCCCGGCGCGCAAATCCTCGGCGGCGTATTCTATGGGTATAACGAATACATGAACATGCAAAACGCTCCGGACTGGAATGCGGTGCGGGGATCCACCGCCTGGTACGTGGATTATTTCCTGGATCGCCTGAAACGCGCCTCGGATTCCTCGGGCTTCCGGCTGCTCGATGCCCTGGACTTGCACTGGTATCCCGAGGCCCAGGGGGATTGCCGCATCATCTTCGACCCCTGCAACCAGACTTCCGTCAACCAGATCACCGCGCGTCTGCAAGCCCCCCGCTCGCTATGGGACAGCACCTATGTGGAAACCAGCTGGATAGCCCAAGGGGTTTTGGGAAATCGATCCATCAACCTCGTGCCGCGCCTGTTCGCTTCCATCAACCGCTATTATCCGGGGACCAACCTTTCCTTTTCCGAAGTCACCTATGGCGGCGAAGGGCATGTCTCCGGCGGCCTGGCCATGGCCGATTTTCTCGGCGTCGCCGGGCGAATGGGGGTTTTCGCCGCGAATTTTTGGCCGTTGGAAAGCAACACCGCCTTCGTGAACGCGGCTTATCGCCTGTACCGCAATTATGACGGGAACCGCTCCGCTTTCAGCGCCGTCAGCACGCGAGCCACCGCCTCCGACAACGCCCTGGCCTCGGTGTTCGCCGGATTCGACGCCGACAGCAATGTCGCGCATGTCATCGTCGTGAACAAAAGCCAGACGGCCGCTTTGCACGGCACTTTCAATTTCACCTCACCGGCCATCTTGATTTCAGGCCGAGTTTTCGGCTTCGAATCCGGCGCTTCCGCCGTTGCGGAAAAAACCGCCGTCGCTTCCATCGCGGCGAATTCCTTCGCCTACGATCTGCCTCCCCTGTCGGCGCGGCATTTCGTATTGCAGGCTTCGGCGCCGCTGGCCGCGAAACTCACGCCGCGGAACGGAACGCGGAAACGATTTTTTCCCCCTACGGGCTGGATTCGACTTCCGTTCTCGCCAGAAAAAACGGCAACTCCGGACGGGCGCATCTGGCCATTGAAGTAAACGGGCTCGGCCATATCCCGAAGATGGTACAATTCCAGCTGCGATGCGCCATTTTCCCGCCGGAATAGCCTTGGTGTTCACCGCTTCCCTGCCGGCCCAACCCAACCCGAACCTCCCCTTGGATCATCCCTATACGCTCCGCGATCCCAATTCCCTGCCCACGGAAATGGAAATGGCGCGGCAGATTTCCGGCGCGGGGCCGCAATTCTATATCCTGCCCCGCCCCTGCTTTTCCGAATTGGATTCCAGCCGCGTCTGCGGCGAAACGCATGGATTCACTTATCGGGACTCCGCCCGCAACCGGCAATTGAGCCTGTCGCCGCAACTGGGATACGAATTCCGCCGCCTGCGCGAAAACGCCCATGCCTTCGAACTCGGGGCGCTTGCCTCAGGCAACAACGGCCCCGTGTCTTTTTACCTCGACGCGCGCATGTTCTCCGAATCGCACGAAGACAGGCGTGATTCCAGCTATGATCGCGAATTCGTGGAAAGACAGGATCAAACGGCCTCGGGAAGCGTCGCCTATACCTCGTATTCACGGTTTCGGGCCAACCTCTCCTACGACCTTTCCTGGGGGCGCTTTTCCGCCGGCCGCGACGCCGTGCATTGGGGCCCCTCGCTGTACAATAATCTCGTGTTCAACCAGAACGCCGTGCCGTTCAACCAGCTTACTTTCACCACCCATCTCGGCCCTGTGGCCGTGCACACTTTATACGGTCAGTTGGAAGTGGAGGTCGATCGCGTATTTGGCACCGATCCCAAAACGCGATCGGTTTACGCGCATCGCTATGAATGGAACGCCACGCAAAACCTGTTGCTAGGCATCAGCGAGCAGCTCATCGTGTACGGATACGAGGAACCTTTCGCCTTCATTCCCGTCATGCCCTTGTTCATCTTCAAGGACGACACTTGGACGCGCCTGAACAACGGGAACATCGCCGGGGATTTTTGCTATCGCCTTCCGGGCTTCGCGCGCTTCTACTCGGAATTCCTGATCGACGACATCCAATCGCCCACCAGCCTTTTCGACAGCCAATGGGGCAACAAATGGGGATGGACGGCCGGAACGCAATGGGTCAAATCCTGGCGCAGCTGGGAAACCGGCGCCGCGCTGGAATACGCCCATATCGAACCGTGGGTGTATACGCATTATCTTCCGGCCACGGCGCAGGCCGCGAATCAGGGGTACCCCCTGGGAAATCAGGGAGGGCCGGGCATGGAACGCTTTACCGGGGCGGCCTGGATTGTGAAAAACGGGTTGACCTTGGAATTGCGCGGGAACGTGGAAAGACATGCGCGCGGACCCGGCTCCAATGTTCTCGACACGGCTGCGGGCGCCAATGGAATCAAAGGCGTGAATTGGCGTCCCTGGCGCGTCGCCATCGAGCCCTCCGCGACTTTGGCCATGCGGAATTTCGTATTTGTATTGGGCGTGCGTTTGGCGCCCATGATTCTCGGAGGGCCAGAATTGCGGGGATCGGCGCGATGGAGAACGGGGCGATGAACCGAAACGCCCTCACCGCGTTCCTCTCCGTTTTCCTTTGGCTTGCCTCTTATTCCCATTCTCAAGAAACGTTCCGTTGCCTGGAAAAAATCAGGGAAAATAAGTCGCTGACCCCGGACGAGAAAAAAGGATTTTTGCTGTGGATGGATATGGCCGGATATCCGGCGAAGGAAAAAAACATCCGGAAATTGCATCCGGTATTGAGAAAATACCCGGGTTTCTCCATCGAATTGATCAAATGTTATCTGAACACCCGATACGGCAGCGGATTGGACGAGGAGAAATACGGAATACTGGACGACCTTCCCGATGAATTGCGGGCCGACCTCATCGAGTACGCCATTTCTCTGTTCAAAAGCAAGCTAAACACCGAACTGTCGCGGTTCGTCGACTGCTGGGGAAAATTATTGCTCGATCTGGACAGCTCCGGGTTCAAGACGGAAATATTGATGGATTCGTCGCGGCTGAACGGCTACAACGAACTGCTGCTCAAAAACGCCATCCTGAGCAATTACGGCGTCAAAATCGACACGGCGGCGCAGAGGGAAAAGACCCGAAGGGCTTACGAGCGTGAATTCAAAAATCAGGAGTCGTGGTACAATCCGGCTCAGGATACCGACGCCATTGCCAAGTTCTACCTACAAGCCGGGCAAAACCGGAAATTCAAGGAAAGCGAAATCCCGTTCATCGTCCCATGAGACGCGGCGGGGATTTTATCCCACCGCCGCCAGAATCGCTTCGCGCACCGCCGCCATGGGCATGGACGCGCGATTCCCGATCACTTTTGAATCCCCGATAAGCAGCGGCGCCTCGGCGGCCTGATCCGCCGGGGTTCCATGCGAGCCTTTGATCAGCGAAGCGTCCAGCGGAATCACGTCCATAGTGTAACGGAAGCCGAGTTTTTTCTTGAGCAAGGCCAGGGCCGCTTTGGCCTTGGCCGGCCGCTTGGGATCGAAGAAAAGTTCGGCCGGATCATAACCCGGCTTGCGGTGTATGTCCACGCAACGGGCGAAGTCGGGGGCCTTTTTGTCGTCTTCCCAGAAATAATAGGTGTACCAATGGTCGGGCTCGGCCATGAGTACCACGTCGCCGGCGCGTTCGTGATAAAGGCCGTGGCGCTTGCGCTCCTCGCCGATGAGGATTTTCCGCTGGCCCGGCTCCTTTTCGAACAAGGAAACGACCTCGTGCAATTTCGATTTGTCGTTCAGGTAGATGTGGCAGATCTGATGATCCGAAACCGCGAAGGCCCGGCTGGCGCCCGCGTCCAACATTTCCCAAGTCAAACTCGGACGGATTTCCAGCAAACCCGCCCGCCGCAAAATGCGATTGGGATGCGAGTGACGGCTTACTTTGGTGATTCCATACTCGGAAACCACCAACACCTTGACGCCTTGGCGTTCAAAAAATTCGATGAGATCGCCCGCCACATCGTCGATGCGTCGCAGCTCGGCGGGAATTTCCGAAGCGCCGGGTCCGAATTTCTGCAATCCGTAGTCGAGATGCGGCAAGTACACCAACGAAAGCGTGGGTTTTTTCTTTTCCTGCACCCACTTCGCGCAGGCCGCGATCCACTCCGAGGAGGCGATGCCCGTGACCGGACCCCAAAAGGCCGGAAAGGGAAAAGGCCCCAAATCCTTCACCAGCGGATCGTGCAAATCTTGCGGATGCGTGTACACGTCGAAAACCTTGCGGCCGTCGGCGGGATAATGCGGCCTCGGCGTCACCGCGAAGTCCACGGGCGCGTACAGGTTGTACCACCAGAACAATTTCGCGCAAGTAAAGGCGGGATTCCGCTTCTTCAGGGTTTCATACGCCTTCTCGCCCTGGATCAGCGCGTTGCTCTGCTTCCAAAAACCCACTTCGGCGAGATCGCGGAAATACCAGCCGTTGCCCACGATGCCGTGCTGCGAAGGGAGCGAGCCCGTCAGCATGGTGGCCTGGCTGGTGCAGGTGACGGCGGGAAAAGGCTCTTCGAGCCGGATGCAGGCGTTGCGATCCCGGAAAGCCTTGAGCTTCGGAGTATGCTCCCCGATGAGCGAGGGCGTCAAACCCACGATGTTCAAGACGGCGACGGGTCGCAGTTCAGGCATGATCAAAAACCCCCGGAACCTGTTCCCGGATGAAAGTAAGCTCCTTTGCCAGGCACTGCGCCAACGCCTCGTCGCTTTCCGGGCGATGCGATTCGGGCAGCACGCTCCAGGTATAGGTTTCCACCTCGAAATGGGAACAAAGATCGTGCTTCAACGCATAGCGCAGGGCGCGCAGCATATCCTCCCGCGTCGTGCCCACGCCCGTCCCCAATGCATTCGCCTGCACGGGAACGTGATAATGCACGCGCCAAGGATGCGCGAAAAACCCGGAGCCCGTGTTCAAGACTTCGGGCAAATCGTCGAAGTCGAGAACTTCCGCCTGGGATTTCACCCGTGTTTGATGCAAAAACCTTGGCTCCACGAAGGGTTCGCGCCGCGCGCGCGACCGGACATCCGGGTCCCCGGGAAATTCCAAAGCGCTGGAAAGCTGCATCTTATGGATGGGAATGCCGGCGCCGCTCAAGGCCGACAGAGCTTCTTCGGGATTTTCGAATTGCACGGCTTGATGGCAGGTATCGTAGCAAAGCCCGAGGTGGGCATCCAAAACATCGGACCATCCGGCGTGGGACGCGGCGGGGCGCAAAACATCCTTCCAAAACGCGATTACCTGCGGTGTGCGTTCCAAGACGCAACCGGGCTCGGGCTCCAAGGCCAAGGCGACGGTTTTCCCCGTGCGATCGCGCGTTTTCACGCAATGGCGAACAACCTTCATCAAGGCTTCGGCGGCAAGGCGGCTATGCTCAGGTGTCCATCCTACGCGCCATCCCAAAGGCAGGGTGGAAATGGATCCGAAACCGTTTTCCGGCAAAATCGCCGCCAGCACTTCGGCGCAGCGCAAGGTGTAGCGGAGCCGGGCTGGATCGGTCCAATCCGGCGAGTAAACTTTTTTTTTCACCACCGGTTCATGGAAATCGCCTTGGGGAAAAGCGTTCATGGTAAAAGTCGTGACTCCCCAGGCCTCCAGGTTTCGACGCAGGGAATCCATCCCTTTCTCGAATACGGCGTCGAGCACTTTTTCATTGAACCACAAACCCATGGGAAGGGGCTTTTGTCGCAGCAATGCGCTGATACGCCGGCTGAAAAAGGGGATGTTTTTCGTCCATTCCCCGTAATTTTGCAGGGGATGGACATTGGTGCAGTAGGTAAGTGCCGGGTTTTTCAAGATTTATAGGGAACTTGACCGATTTTCGCCATGCCAATCCCCAAGTACGGGTTATTTTAATCTAGAAACTGGGATGTCCCCCGTTTTCACGGAGATGAAAAACCCGATGGTTCGCGTTCAAGCCGAATCCAGGATCGGCGCAAAAACCGATTCTTCCCCGGCCACTCTCGCCCTGGAAACCTGGGTTTCACCTTTAGCGGGGGGCATGCCCATCCATTTCGGCGATGGCTCTGTGGATTTGCTCCCGGGCTTTTTGGAAACGCTGGACCCGGACAAGTCTTCATTATTTCCGACAACCGCGTTTTCGACATCCACGGCGCTTTTTTGCTTCAGCTTCTCCACGGCCGCTTCGCGCCCGAAGTGATCCGGATCCCCGAGGGAGAGAACGAGAAGAAGCTGTCCAACCTGGAATTCCTCTGCAAGGAATTGTTCGATCGCGGCGCCACCAAGTCCTCGGTGGTGGTGAATTTCGGCGGCGGCGTGGTGCTCAACATCGGCGGCCTGTCCGCTTCCCTGGCCTATCGCGGCATCCGCTTCCTGCAAGTCCCCACCACCTTGATGGCGCAAAGCGACGTCATCGTCTCGAACAAGCAGGGCATCAATTTCGACGGCGGCAAGAACCGGCTCGGGGTTTTTTCCGTGCCCCAGGCCGCTTTCGCCGATCCGCGCTTCATCTCCACCGAGCCGCCCCGTCAGTTGCGCGCGGCCCTGGTGGAATACTGCAAGAACGCCATCATCCTCGGCGGCGCCCACTTTGACGCCGCTTTGCGTTACTTCGAGGAAGGCGACGTGTTCTCTCCCGCCAAGTTGCGCCGGCTTCTGCGTTTTTCTCTGGAGCAGAAATTCGAAATCGCTAAGCAGGATCCCGGCGAACGCGGCTTCGGGCTTATCCTGGAATACGGACATACCGTGGGGCATGCGGTGGAATGCCTGTCGCAGGGCCGCGTCCTGCACGGCGAGGCCGTCTATCACGGCATGAACGTGGCGGGACGCCTGGCCAACATCCTCGGCATATTCCCCGACGCGGAATACAAGCGGCAGTCGCTGTTGCTCGGCCGCTTGCGGAGCATTCCCTCCCTCCCCGCCGACATCTCGGTGGGCCAAATCCTGCAAGGCGTGCAGCGGGACAATAAGAAGAAGGACAAGGATCTGGCCTTCATCCTGATGCGCGGGATCGGCCGGCCCCACCGCAACGGAAATTCGGTTTTGACGCCGGTGGCCGAGGAGGCCCTGCGCCAGGTGCTTTTGGAATACCGGGATGCTTTGTTATAGCACCGGTTCCCTGCCGGATCGTCACACCCCCTCCCAAATCGCCGAAGCCCTCCTCCCCACCCCTTTTCGGGGCGTGGAGCTGGTCATCACCCCGGAACTTCTGCTCCATGAGGCGGATCGAAGTTTCTGGCTGGGGTTCCGCCGCGAATTGGAAACGCGCGGATTCCGCATCCGCAACGTGCATCTGGGCGCGCCGTTTCTTCTCGGCCCCGAAGCCCATCGACCCGGACTGTCCTCGCTAAATCCTTCGGGCCGCCGCCTTCGTCTCGAAGCCGCATTGGCGGCGGCGCGCATTGCGGAAAGCCTCGGGTGCGCAACCCTGACCGTCACCACCGGTTTGCCCGAGCGTGCCGGGGATTTGGCCGTCCAGGAAAAATTGGTTTTCAGGTCGCTGGCCGAAATCGCGGTCCGAAAACCCAAGTCCGTGAAGATTTCCGTCGAGCAGGAACCGGAGCATGTCATCCGCTCCACCACGCAATTGCTGGCGCTATGTCGCGCCTTCCCGGGCGAAGTCTTCGCCAATTTCGACGTGGGTCATGCCGCCGTGGCCGGGGAGGATATCGCCGGGAGCATTCGTGATTTGGGGTCTTCTCTCTCCAACATCCACCTTGAAGACATCAAAGCCCGCATCCATCGCCATCTGCTTTACGGCGATGGCGACGTGGATTTCCGCTCCTTGTTCGCGGCGCTTCGTTCCATCGGTTACCAGGGAGATCTCACGCCGGATTTATATCCCTTCAAAAACGAAGCCTCGCGCGCCTTGCGCGCCTCGGCGGAGTTTCTGGCGGGATTCGGACATTACGGGTAAAATTCCCGTCGGCTTGCAAAAAGCCCAAACTCCATGCGCGGACGATGAATTTTAGGATATCATATGTTCATGGTTTTCGAAAAATCAAAAGCCAGGGCAGGTTTTCCGAATTCCCTTCTGATACTGGGATTCACGAATTTTATTTTCGCCCAGGCGCCTCCGGTTCAATGGCTTTGGTCGCAGGGAGGAACGGGCGACGATTTTGTGAATGGCGTCGTGGAAACCAGCGACAGCAACTATGTCTTTTCCGGAACGACCACTTCAACGGACGGGGATGTGGCCGCAAATAATGGCGGAAGGGATGCGTGGATCTACAAAGTCAAAAAAGATTCGGGAACAATTATCTGGAGCCATAATTTTGGCGGAAACTCCAATGACCAAATTTGGAGGGCCATGCAAACATCCAATAATGAGCTCGCGGGAATCGGCGTTACCAGTTCGGCCACCCTCCCCAGTTTTCACTCGGTGGTGGATCTTTATCTCCTGAAAATGGATGCCATGGGAACCCTGCAATGGCAAAAATCCTATGGAGGAAGCGGCACGGACTGGGGGGATAACATGGTGCAAGCGACCAACGGTAATTTTATCGCCTGCGGAAAAACCAACACGAATAACAACGGCGACCTCGCCGGAATCCCGTACAACGGAGGGGTATCCGACCTGTGGGTCGCGGAGATCGACACCGGCGGAACGCACAACATCGTCGCGGGACGGAACAAATGCTTCGGCGGTTCCCTGGTCGAGGATTTCGCCTCCATCGCGAACACCAGCGACGGCGGCTACATTGTTTCCTGCCGGACCAATTCGAGCGACGGAATGGTTTTGGGCAATCACGGGGGCTACGATTCGTGGGTTTTGAAACTGGACGCTTCGCTCACGGTCCGATGGTCGAAATGTTATGGGGAACGGGCGACGACATCGTTCGGCATGTTTTCCAGGACGCGGACGGAAACTTTGTCCTGACGGGAAGCGCCAATTCCAACGACGGAGATCTGCGGGGCATGAACATCGGTCTGAACGATTACTGGATTTTCAAAATTGATTCGGGCGGGACCCATAACATCCTCTGGAATAAAGCCCTGGGCGGAACCCTGAATGATTTTGCGCTGGATGCCGCGCGCGCGCGCGATGGGGGTTACCTGATTTGCGGAAGATCTTTTTCAAATGACGGGGATGTCACATGGAACTGGGGCGGAACTTTGCCGGGCGACTGTTGGATGGCAAAACTCAACGCGGGCAATCCTGCGGGAGCGCTGGATTGGGAAAAAACCATCGGGGGAACGGGTTATGACGGCGCGAACTGGATTCTTCAGGCCAGGGACGGAGGAATCGTCGTGGGCGCGGAAGGCTTTTCCGGAGATGGGGACATTGCCGGGCATAATTTCCATCCACCGAGCGGCACGGGTGAAGAGGCTTACACGTTCAAGCTCAAAGATGCGACCACGGCGATTTCCATTCATGGTTTTTCAAATCAAATCCGACTAAAAATGGATTATGGAAAAACAGAAATCTTCAATGTGCTGGGAAGGAAAACCTCTGGAAAGAACAAGCATCGCTCGCACGAAAAATCGTCAATTAAAACAACAACATCAGCGGCGGAGTGAATTCGGCGCTGCCCGACTCGGACCGGGGGCGCTTCTTGCGCATGCGACTGAGGATTTCCGCGGCCAGGGAACGGGGCCATTGCAGGGATAGAAATTCTCCGGGCACGTTTTTGCCAGCGGGTCGCCGCAATTCCAAATTCGTGTTCTCAATTTTTCCGTCTTTTTCCGCCAACAGGGTTCCCATCATGAAATCTCCGGAATTCCCGGTTCCCGGCTGGAGATGGCTGAAGGATATGGCAACACGCACCGTAGCCCCGGCGCTGTCGGGGCTTTCCTCTTGCCTGGCCAGGAAAAGCTGGTAGCGCAATTCTGATATGAGATCGTCGTGGATCTCCTCCGGGTCCAATTCCACTCGGGTCAACTCGGCCTTCACGACGGAGTCGAAAGGAGCGACCTTGAGAAAAAGGCGATCGGAGGGGGTGATGTTCACCTTCGAGGAGGCGCTCCCGGGCAGGGAAGCGCAGCCCCAGAACCAACCCGCCGCGACGGCCGCGTAAATCGCTTTCTTAAAATCCATGGGAACGAAAAATACGATTTATATTCGCAGCCATCCTTCGACAAGCTCAGGAACCTTGCCCATCCGCATCAACAAAGTTTACACGCGCACCGGCGACAACGGCACCACGGGGCTTCTGGGCGGCTTGCGCGTGGGCAAGGATCATCCACGCGTCGCCGCTTACGGTTGCCTGGATGAGTTGAACAGCGCAATCGGCCTGGGCCGCGCCGCCGTCGCGTCGGACCGGAAAATTCCGGCGCGCGATCGCAGGGAGTTGGAAATCCGCCTGCGGGAAATCCAAAACCGGATCTTCGACCTGGGTTGCGCCCTGTCCACGCCCGCTGGAAAAGCCTGGAAGGACATGCCCTTGCCCGGAGCGGAATCCGTGGCGGAATTGGAACGATCCATGGACGCGATGCAACGGAAATTGAAACCCTTGAATTCCTTCGTTTTGCCCGGCGGGTCCTGGCCCAATGCCTGGTTGCATTTATGCCGCGTGGAATGCCGGCGCGCGGAGCGCCTCGTCGTCGGCCTCGGGCGACAGGAACCGGTGCCCCCGGAAGCGGGCCGCTATCTCAACCGCCTGTCCGACTGGTTCTTCACGGCCGCGCGTTATGCGGCCATGAAGGCCGGGGCGAAGGAACACCTTTGGGAGTTCGCGCTCAGGCCGAAGGGCGGCCCTCGGCCCGCTCCTTGAGACCCTCGGCTACGCGCAGCAAGGAGCGGCGAAAGGCCCTTTCCACGGTGGAGCGGCGGAAACGCAGGCTGAGGCCGGTGACATAGGCCTCGGCGAAAAAGAAAACGCCGCCCTCGCGCTCTTTCGTCCGGAAAATCAATTCCTCGCGGTAGAACCATGCGCCGAAGCGGTGGATGGTTTCGAAGCTGAAATATCTCGGTGAAACGTACCCCGTGATTTTGGCTTCGACGCTCCGACGGTTCAATCCCAGCGGACTGACGGTGACTTGCAATACGGCCTCGGGGCCCGCCGCGCCTGCGACGGAGGGCAACAGTGAATTCCATTCGTGATAAGCGGGAAAATCCATCAGCGTCCGCCATACGGTTTCGGCGGGAGCGTCGACGCGGATTTCATGGGCGATTTTCATGGGAATTCCTCAAGCCTTAGATACGAAAGGATTACCTGCAACATAGAACCGCAGGGGCCAATCCGTCGCCGCGGAAATGCCAATGCGGGGTCCGGCTTTCACCTTGGGAGGATGCTGCGAATCCCATCCCGGATAACCTTCGGGGGCGAAAAGACGCAAATCCCCGCGCCCCAAATCGGCGCCGTTCTGTTCGCGGCTTATTCCCAGGGCCAGAACCAGTTTGGCCGGGCCGTTGCACAGCTGGCGGGAATCCTCGGTGCGACGACGGCGGCGCATCAGCGCTTCGCCTTCGAGAGGCTCCAAGGCGCGGATGAGCACCGCTTCGCCCACGCCTTGCGGTCCGGTGACCACGTTAAAACAATGGTACATGCCGTAGATGAAATAAATGTACGCGCGGCCTGCGGGGCCGAACATGGCGGCGTTGCGTGCGGTCATGCCCCGGCTGGCATGGCAGGCGGGATCATTTCCCAAATAGGCCTCGGTTTCCACGATGCGGCCGGCGGCGATACCTTCGCCCGTGCGATGCCAGAGCACGGCCCCCAAAAGTGCCCGGGCGGCGGCTTCGGCGTCGGCGCGAAGCCGCGTCATCGGAAAAGGGTTCCGGCGCGGCTCGACCATGTTCAAACGGCGGAAGTTTTTCCGGCCGAGGAAAGCCTCCGCTTGCGCCGCGCCAGCCAGGCCCCGATCATGAGGATCAAAAACGCACCGGCGGCCGCGAACCAATGATCCGCGTGGGGAAGGCCGGCGAGGGGCCGCCGCAGCGCCGGGTCCCCCGCGATCATCTCGCCGCCCACCTTGCCGAGCATGGCGGCCCCGATGATGACGATCGCGGGAAAACGCTCCATCAACCGGGACAAAAGCCCGCTGGCGAATACCACGAGAGGAATGGACGTCCCCAAACCCGTCCAGAGCAAGGTCGCGCTGCCGCGCGCCGCCCCGGCCACGGCCAGCACATTGTCCAGCGACATGGTCACGTCGGCCACGGTGATGATCCAAACGGCGTGGAACACCGAATGCGCCTGCTTGTGCCGGGGATCGGGATCCTCATTTTCGGCCAAGAGTTTCACCGCGATCCACAGGATGAGAGCCCCCCCGATCAGCTTGAGATAAGGGGTTCCCAAAAGCCGAACTGCGACGAAGGTGAATCCGATGCGCAAGGCCGCGGCCGCGCCCGCACCGATCAGCAGGCCCCAGTTCCGCTTATCGCGGGGGAGGGTTTGCACGGCCAAGGCGATGACGATGGAATTGTCCCCGGAAAGGATGACGTTGATGAACATGACGCTCATCAATCCGCTCAGGAATGGCGCATTCAAGCCGATTTCTATCACGGACAGGTTCCAGTCTGAAAAATCTCAAGACTAATTATAAAAGGGCGGAAGGGTGGAAAGAGCGTGTTTTGTATGCTAACGTTTTGGATGGTGGCTAATACAAATAACAATCAATTGCCCTTGCCTCGCATGCTCCTGTGGGTGGGCCTGGCATGGCTGGGCTCCGGAACCGTCTTCGCGCAAAACTGCTCGAGCCTGCCGCCGGCTTCGGAATTCACCGTGACCCGGATCGCCACTACCCCGGGCTGGAGCTACGACTTGGCGGTGGCCAAGGATTTGAAGGTGTACTGGGTGGAACGCTTCGGCGACTTCCGCGTCTGGGATCCGGTCAGCAACCTGACCACGCTCATCCGGCATTTCGACGTGCTGGCCCAGAACGGCACTCCCGGAATTTATGGCAACGTCGAAACCGGATTGCAGGGATTGCTGCTCGATCAGAATTTCGAGACCACGCATTGGGTTTACCTCTGGTATTCCGTCCCGACCAGCCAACTGCCGCCCTTGACGCAACACGCCCTGGGGCCCATCGAGCGGCTTTCCCGGTTCACGCTCAACGGCGCCAACACCCTGGTGAACAACGGTTCCGAGAAAATCATCTTCGAGCACCGGGTATTCGCCCAATGCTGCCATTTCGGGGGCGACATGAAATGGGGGCTTAATGGGGAGATTTTCTGGAGCACGGGTGACAATATCCATTACCAATACACCGGCAACAGCACCGGCGGGCCTTCCAACGCCTACACCGAGGCCTATATCTACGGCGATCCCCGCAACACGTCCTCCAACACCAACGATACGCGCGGAAAGATCTTGCGCATCCTGCCCATTCCTTTTCCGGATACGCAAACCCCCGCGCCCGGCATCGGCACCACCTATACCATTCCTTCGGGAAACCTCCGGCAATACTGGAGTTCCCCTGACAGCCTCAAGGTGCGGCCGGAGATTTATTCCATGGGCCATCGCAATCCTTTCACCATCGGCATCCATCCCACCTTAGGCTGGGTGGCGGTGGGCGAGGCCAACGGCGACGACAATAATTACGGGGAAGACGAAATCAACGTAGTGACGCATCCCGGTTATTTCGGGTGGCCGTTCCTCATCGGCAACAACGTCGCTTACTGCCCCCCGTTCTGGTCGGGCAAAATCGATCCTTCCACAACGCCGGGCGGCATCGTCAACAGTTCCACCTGGAACACCGGGGCCAATGTCCTGCCGCCCGCCGTTCCCGCCATGATTTCCACCAAAACCACGAGCCCCAATTACGCCAGCCTGTTCTGCTTCGGGGTGACCTGGGGTTTCCCGGCCTTCGATTCGACCTTGAACTCAAGGGTGAAATGGCCGACCTATCTCGCGGGCAAGATTCTGTTCTCGAGCTTCGGCAGCGCCGATTTGCGGGTGGGAACGCTGGACAACAACGGCCGGCTCACCCGGATGGAAACGCTGTTTCCCGCAGGGCATCTCGCCAGCCAAAACGTGATGAAAGCCATTCAAGGTCCCGATGGCGCCTTCTACGTCTCCCATGGGGATCCCGGCATGCAATTCGGAACTTCGTCGGTGGCGGCCATTTATAAAATCAGCTACAACGGCGCCTGCAATCCCGTCACGGCCGTGAAGCCCGGAAACGGTTTTTCCCGGCCTGGGCATTTGTCCCGCATCGTCCACTTCGGTGCCACGGAAGTGTTTTTCCCGGCAGGCATCCGCCGCGTGCGCGCCCTGAATCTCGCCGGTCGCCAGGTTTGGGAAGCCGTGCGCGATCGGGGCGAGGGCGAGTCCACGCAGCGGATCCCGGCCTCCGTCCCTCCCGGGATGCTGCAACTGGTTTACCTGACCCACTAACGTATTTTTGCATCTTCCCGCAAGGAGGGGTGCATGAAGGGCTCCGTGTTTTCCCTGTTGGAAAGCCAATTTCTCGGCAACTCCGTCGAGAGCTATCTCTTCAGCTTTCTTGGCATTGCCGGCGGCATCGCCATCGTACTCCTTTTCGACAGCTTCCTGCTTCGCTGGGTGCTGGGACTGGCGCGGAAAACCGAAAACGCCTGGGACGATTCCCTGGTATTGCACGCGGAGCGCTTCCTGCTGCCGGCCTTGTATGGCATCGCCGTCTACCTGGGCTTGCATCGGCTGGAGATGGCCCCCGCCCTAGCCAACGGCCTGCATACGGCCGTCTTGTTGCTGGTGGCGGTGCAGGCGGTGCGCCTGGTGTTGGGCGTGGCGCAAGGGGTGATCGAAAAGCAAATGGCCAAGGCGCCCGGCGCCCGGGAGCATGAAAAACGCAATATCAAGGGCATCATGGCCCTGATCAAGGTGGCGGTATGGATCGCCGTCTTGATCCTCATGCTCGACAATTTCGGGGTCCGGGTTTCCGCCTTCGTCACCGGGATCGGCATCACGGGCATCGCAGTGGCCCTGGCCGCGCAAGCCGTACTCGGCGATCTCTTTGCCTATTTCGCCATCTTCTTCGATCGGCCCTTTCAGGTGGGGCATTCCATCAAGGTGGGGGATTTCCAGGGCGAGGTGGAGAGCATCGGCATCAAGACCACGCGCCTGCGCAGCCTTTCCGGCGAACAAATCGTGCTTTCCAACAAGTACCTCACCGATCATCCGGTGCAAAACTTCAAGATCATGGCGCGGCGCCGCGCTTTGCTTCAATTCGAGGTGGAACATAAAACCCCCGAAGCCAAGCTGCGTTCCATACCCGGCGCCTTGCGCGAAATCGTCTCGGCCTTTCCCGACGGCGCTTTCGAGCGCGCCCATTTGAAGGAGTTCACCGAATCGGGTTTGCGCTTCGAATGCGTGTTTTTCGTGGAAACCCCCGATTACAAGCATTTCATGGATGTCGTGGAAGAGGTGAATCTCGGGCTTAAATTGCGCTTGGAAGCCATGGGAGTGGCTTTCGCCGTTCCCACCCGCACCATGCGCATGGTGCACGGGTAACGCACTATTTTCTCCGCATGGTCCTCGATCTTAAAGACCTTCGCCGCGAACTGAAAAAACTTTCTGACCCGGCCAAAGCTGTTTTCTTCCCCCGCTTCTTCAAAACCGGCCCCGGGGAATACGGCGCAGGCGACAAATTCCGCGGCGTCACCGTGCCGGCGCAACGGAAATTAGCGCGCGCTTACCAGGATCTCCCGATCCGCGACGCGGAAAAGCTTTTGGATTCGTCTTTCCACGAGGATAGGCTGACGGCGCTGTTTCTATTGATACGGCATTATCGAAAAGGCGACGAGGCCCAAAAAGAAAACATCCACCGCCTGTATTTGCGCAAATGGAAAAGGGTGAACAATTGGGACTTGGTGGATTCCAGCGCAGAGCATTTGGTGGGCGCGAATCTGGACGGAAAAAATTCATCGCTTTTGACGAAGTGGGCGAAAAGCTCGGAACTCTGGCAACGCCGCATCGCCATGATCGCCTGCTATCACGACATCAAGAAAAAGGATTTTCGCACACCATTGAAAATCGCCGCGCTATTGCTGCGGGACGAAGAGGATTTAATTCACAAGGCGGTGGGTTGGATGCTACGGGAGATCGGAAAGCGGGACGAAACGGTGGAGAGGAAGTTTTTGGATCGATATGCGGCGAAAATGCCGCGCACCATGCTGAGGTATGCGATCGAACGGTTTCCGGAAAGGGGGAGGAAAAGATATTTGGCGATGGGCAGATGACCGGTGGGATTAAACCGCCTTCTCGCCCTTCTTCATCTCCGCCAACGGATTCGACGGGCTCACCGCAAGCACCTTCTCGTCGATCTTGATATGCAATTCCCTTAACTGCTTCTCCCCCACTTCCGAGGGGGCCTGCATCATCAAATCCTGCGCTTTCTGGTTCATGGGGAAGGCGATCACCTCGCGGATGTTCTCTTCCTGCGCCAATAGCATGACGATGCGATCCACGCCGGGGGCGATGCCGCCATGGGGCGGGGCCCCGAGCTTGAAAGCGTTGATCATGCCGCCGAACTTTTTGTCCACCACTTCCGGGCCGTAGCCGGCGATCTCGAAGGCCTTGTACATGACCTCGGGTTTGTGGTTTCGGATGGCCCCGGAGGAAAGCTCGATGCCGTTGCAAACGATGTCGTATTGATAGGCGAGGATGTCGAGGGGATTTTTCGATGTCAACGCTTCCATCCCGCCTTGGGGCATGGAAAAAGGATTGTGGGAAAACGCCACGCTTTTGTTTTCCTCGTCCCATTCGTACATGGGGAAATCCACGATCCAGCAGAAGCGGAAAACGTCTTTTTCCACCAAGCCAAGGTCGTTTCCCAGTTTCACCCGCACCTGCCCCGCCAGCTTGGCGGTGACGGCCTCCAAGTCGCATACGAAAAACACCCCGTCGCCTTTTCCCAACCCGCACTCCGCGCGCAGGGTTTCGAGATTTTCCGGCGACAAAAATTTGGCGATGGGTCCTTTCGCGCCTTCCTCGCCGTAAACGAGATAGGCCAAGCCTTTGGATCCAATGCCTTGCGCGAAGGCCACCATTTTATCGAAGAAAGAACGCGGCTGCGCGGCGATGTTCTTCACGGGAATGGCGCGCACCACGGCTCCGGATTCGATGGCGCCGGCGAAGGCCTTGAATCCACTACCCTTGAACACCGCGGAGACATCGCGCATTTCGATGGGAATGCGGAGATCCGGTTTGTCGGTGCCGTACTTCAGCATGGATTCGCGGAAAGGGATGTGGCGGAAGGGAAGGCCGTCGATTTTCCAAGTCGAGAATTCGGCGAACACCCCGTGGATCACCTTTTCCACGGCGGCAAAGACATCTTCCTGGGTGACGAAGCTCATTTCGATGTCGAGCTGGTAGAATTCGCCCGGGGAACGATCGGCGCGCGCGTCCTCGTCGCGGAAGCAGGGGGCGATTTGGAAATAACGATCGAAGCCCGCCACCATCAGGAGTTGCTTGAACTGTTGCGGGGCTTGCGGCAAGGCGTAGAAGCGGCCGGGGTGCAAACGGCTCGGCACCAAAAAATCGCGTGCGCCTTCGGGCGACGAGCTGGTCAAAATCGGCGTTTGAAATTCCGTGAAGCCCGAATCCGTCATGCGACGGCGCAGGGAGGAGATGACACTGCTGCGAAGCTGGATATTCTGATGCAGCTTTTCGCGGCGTAAATCGAGGAAGCGATATTTCAAACGCATGTCCTCGGGTCCGCCGTCCTTGTCGTCGACCAGGAACGGAAGCGGATCGGCCATGGATTGGATTTCCAGTTCGTCCACCACGACTTCGATTTCCCCGGTGGGCATGGTCAAGTTGACCGTATTCGCCTCGCGGGCCACGACCCGGCCCGTGACGGTGATTACGCTTTCATACCTGAGATGGGTGGCCTTTTCGAAAAACGCTCTTTCCGGATGGATCACGGTTTGCGTGACTCCATAATGATCGCGCACGTCGATGAAAAGAAGGCCGCCGTGATCGCGGCGGCGGAACACCCATCCCGACAAGCGGACGACCTGGCCGACATGGCTTTTACGCAGCTCGCCGGAGGTATGGGAACGATAGGGATGCATGGGAAAAACCGGGGTGAGGGGTAAAATTAGTTCGAATTGCCGTTAATAAAGGCGTTTCCGCGCCTTGGTTTGCCGCGTTATAAGGGGCTGTGTTACCTTCCCCCCCCTTCAATGCGCGAAACCGGCTGGATAGCCCTGATACTCCTCGCCTTAATATTAGGGAACGGGCTCTTCGTCATGGCTGAAATCGCCCTGGTCGCGAGCCGCAAATCCAAACTGCAACAATGGGCGGAATCCGGAGACGCCAAGGCAAAAAAAGCCTTGGAACTCATAGGCGTCCCCAGCCGTTTTTTGGCCATGGTTCAAATCGGCATCACCCTCATCAACAATTTGACCAGCGTTTACAGCGGTGTCGCCTTTTCCGACCCCTTGGCGGAGTTCCTTTCCGCCGCCCCGCTGATCGGCCACTATAACAAAGTCGTGGCCTTCCTGATAGTCGTCGCGGTGTTGACCTACCTCCAGGTGGTACTCGGCGAGCTTTTGCCAAAATCGCTGGCCCTGCGCCACCCCGAGCCCATCGCCCGACTGGCGGCGGTTCCCATGGCCTGGGTGAACCGCGTCCTCTCCCCCCTGGTGGCTTTTCTCAGCGCCTCCTCCGACGGGCTGCTGCGGATTTTCCGGGTGAAGCCGGCGACGGATTCTTCCATGACCGAAGAGGAGATAGGAGTGATGTTGGCCCAGGGGGCGAAGGCCGGGGTGTTCGAAGCCAGCCAGCAGGACATGATGGAAAGCGTGATCGAAATGGGCGATCGCCGCATCACTTCGCTTATGACGGCGCGGCCCGACATCGCCTGGCTGGACGCCGATGCCACGGCCGAGGACATCCAGGCCATCCTTTCCTCGTCCCCGTATTCGCGTTTCCCGGTTTGCCGCGACAGCTTCGATCAGGTGCTGGGCGTGGTGCATGCCAAGGACATGCTGGCCCGCCGGCTCACGGGCCAACCCATCGATCTCAAAACCCTGGCCCGGCCCATTCCCACCATTCCCGATTCGGTGGATGTGCTCAAATCCCTGGAGGCCTTCCGCGCCTCGTGGGAAACCATGGCTTTCGTCAGCGACGAATACGGCAGCATTCTGGGCTTGGTCACCTTGGACGACGTGTTGCGGAATATCCTGGGCGACATGGCCGCCCGCAATCTCCACCCTGCCGGCGCGGACGCGACGCGGCGATCCGACGGATCCTGGCTGGTCGACGGCACCAAGTCCACCGAGGAATTGAAGGAATTGCTGGGGCTCGGCGCGCTTCCCGACGAGGAGGAAAACGCCTACCAGACCTTGGGCGGCTTCGTGATGGCGCGCCTGGGCCGCATTCCCAAAACCGGGGATTTCTTCGAAACCGGAGGCTGGCGCTACGAGGTGGTGGACATGGACGGCCGCCGCGTGGACAAGGTGCTGCTGTCGCAGAAAGGCGGCGGGGCCGCCTCACCGTAGGGACAACCTGCGGGTTGTCCCTACGGTGAGGCGGC
>JBGPFT010000007.1:0-22397 GCA_041483475.1 Fibrobacteria bacterium
ACGCCATCGTGGTGCCCGGAGCCAGCGTCTACCGATCCGGAAAACTTTCCCAGGTGTTGTTGCGCCGGATGGAATCCGCCGTCGCGCTGGCCCACGCACGCCCCGGGGTCAAGCTCGTGCTTTCCGGCCATACCGTTCCGCAAGGGTACAGCGAAACCAAGGCCATGCTGGATTTCGCCGTGGAACGGGGTTTTCCGGCCGGCGACGCCCTCCTCGACGATCATGGGCGCAGCACCTTCCTGACCTTGCTCAACTGCAAGAATAAGTTCGGGCTCCGCCGCGTTCTGATCGTCAGCCAACGCTACCATCTTCCCCGCGCCCTGTACATCGCCCGCCGTCTCGGGTTGATCGGTTTCGGCCTTGAAGTTGCGCCTGAGAACGGCGAAGGGGAATGGCATGAGCGGGAATGGGCCAGCCGTTTCAAGGACTTCGTCCTGGTGCGCGTGTTCCGATTCTTCCATGCCAACTGACGGCCTCTCCATGCGTGACCTGGCCTTTCTCATCAATCCCGTATCCGGCGGCGGCGTGGGGCGGGAGGTGTTTCAAAGGCTGGGCGAAGTATTGGACAGCTTCGACGTGGAGCGCGCATCCTGGACGGCCGAGATGACGGACCCGGACCGCCTCGGGGATCAAATCGACGGCTTGCTGGGTTCGGCGCGAAAACTCATCGCCGTGGGCGGCGACGGCACCATGGGCCTCGTGCTCGATCGCGTCCGCCGGCGCCCCTCCACCGTCATCGGCCTCATTCCCCTGGGAACCGGAAACGATTTGGGACGCGCGCTCGGAATCCACCGCGTCTACAGCGCCAAGGGCCTCATCGCCTGCCTGAAGCGGTTGCTGAAGGCGCCGAGCCGGGCCTTCGATCTCTGGGACGTGGGCGGCCGGGCCACCATGGTTTCCTATTTGAGCGCGGGACTGGACGCGGCCGTCTTGCGCTCCTTCGACCGGGCGCGCAAGCGGGACGGAATTCCCGGTGGAGCCTTCGGGAACCGGGTCTATTACATCTGCGCCTTTTTCGCGCACCTTCGGGATCGCCTGCCTCCGGGAGCTTTGGTTCAGATCGATGTCGAAGGCAAGGAGGAAGAGATTCCCTTGGCCGGCATGCGGACACTGCTCTTGGCCAATATCGATTCCTATGCGGCCGGCTCCCACCCTTTCCCGGAAAACCGTTTCGATGACGGCCGGATGGAATTCGCGGCGTTCGACTCGCTGTGGAAATACGCCCTGGTGGTCCTGGGCTCGCGCCTCGCTCCTCCGCTTCTCCGTGGGCTTCGCCGCTGGTGGCCGCGGCATTCGACACGGAAAATAACGTTGACCCTGCCCGCCGGAACCCCGGTGCAGTTGGACGGCGAGGACTTCACCGACCGCGCGGAAGGGAAAAGCCTGGTAATATCCTGGGCGGCTCGCGTCCAATTGCTGGACCTTCGCCGCTCCTTTTACGCCTTGTTCTGAAATCAGCGAAGAGGCATGGCCACGAAAGAACACCGAGGACACAAAGTTTCTCTGTGTTCCTTGTGCCCTTTGTGGCTATTCCATCTTCAACATCAACGGAACATCTTCGGCCACCACTCCGGCCACCCCGGAGTCCAGGGCGGAACGGAATTGATCGGCTCCGGAAACGTCCCAAAGTAAAATCCGCTCGGGGCGGAATGAACGAGGCCGGGCCGCGCGGAAAACCGAAAATGGAATCGAGTCGTAGAGCCGACGCGCCAATAGATCGGACGGCGGCGCAGCCAAAGCCGCCCGGTATCCGGCCGCGTTTTCATGGATGGCGACGGCGCGCGGAGAATTCAACCCCCCCAACGCATAACGCACCGCGTCGAGATGGAAGCTGGCGACGAAGGAGTGCGGATGGCGACCGCTTCCGGAAAGCGCGGCCACCGCCTTCTCCGTCAAGGCCCGCCAATACGCCGGGTCGCGCGTCTTGGCCGGGGGAATTTTTATTTCGAGGTAAAAGAGCATCGACCCGAACTTCCGCAGGAACTCCTCCAAGGTGGGGATGCGCCCTACGGCCGAAGTGAGGGAATCCCGCAAAGGCAGAACCCGCAATTCCCTCGCCGTCAATTCATACACGGCTTCCGGACGACCAGCCAGGCGAAGCAGGTCGTCGTCATGGAAAACCACCGGCGTTCCATCGGCGCAAAGCTGCACGTCGAATTCAACCCCGTCGCATCCCAGGCCGTAAGCGGCCGTGAAAGCCTCAAGGGTGTTCTCCACGCAGCGGGCGTGATAGCCCCGATGCGCAATGCGCCATGGAGTCCTAGCCTGCGGCGCGGTGTTCATGGCGTTTCAGGAAGGCACGGTAATCGCCTTCTTCTCCCAGCAGGGAAATTCCGCTCGGATGGGTTTCGGCCAAAATCCGTTCCACTTCGTCCAGCGCTTCCAATCCGGCTCCGGGAGTGAAATACCAGCCCGTACGGCGGCGGAAAAAATCCACGGCCGTCCGGCAATGCTCGCGCTGGACGCTGAAGCGGACTTCCCCGGCAGAAATTGCACCCCCCGGCAAAAGCCTCGTCCCGTCCCTTTCCCCGGAGATGAATTTTGCCAATTCCGCCGGGCGGTCGTCGGGGTAAGGCCGTTCGCACAGGGGAATCGCACTTTTCCGTTCGCCGAAAATGAAGCAGAAAAAATCCCGCGCCAGCACCCGATGCGTGGTGTATTTCCCGCCCACCGCCGCGAACAACCCGTCGCGCACCCGGTGGAATTCATGTTCGCGGCTCAAGGTGATGGTGCTCCCGCTTCCCGCCGCCAAAGGACGGATGCCGGCAAAGGTCGCCACGATTTTCGGATCGGATTCCGGAAAATAGCGTCGCGCCAATTCCAGCAATTCCCGCGTTTCCCCCGCGGTGGCCCGGGGATCGGTTCCAGGCGCGTCGGCGAGTTCCACCTCCGTGGTGCCCACGAGGTGAAGGCCGCGGAAGGGGATCACGAAAAAGTAACGGCGGCTACCCGGCACGGGCAGGATGAAACAGGAATGCGCCGGGATGCCTTCCATCACCAGGTGCGATCCCTGGCTGAGGCGTACCCGGTTTTTGTCTTCCCCCAAAAGACGCCGCAAAGCCGTATCGGTCCATGCGCCCAAGGTCAAGGCCACGCGGCGCGCGGTGAAAAGCTTTTCCCGCCCGGTCAACCTGTCCTCCACCGTGATTTCCCAGCCGGATCCCGAGGATTCCAGGGCGGCGACCCGATGGTAGTTCCACACCGCGGCCCCCAGCGCCTCGGCGTCGAGGATGGTTTCCAAGGCGAGCCGGGCATCGTCCATCACGCAGTCGCCATAGGCATAGGCCGAGGCATGTTCGCCCGGAAGGAAGTGGGGCTCGATCCGGGCCAACTCCTCCGCCGGGACGTAACCATGCCCAAAGCGCGGGGAACCGGCCAGAATGTCGTACAGGACCATGCCCGCCTTGGCAGCCAAGCGCCCATGACGCCCGAATCGGCACAGCGGGAATAGAAATCTCTCCCGCCTCACCAGATGCGGGGCCAGGGCCAGCAGGCGCGCGCGTTCCCGCACGGAATCGCGCACCAGTCCGAAGTCCCCGGTTTCGAGATAGCGCAATCCGCCGTGGATGAGTTTGGAGGTGTTCGAACTTGCTCCGCTCCCGAAATCAGATGCATCGGCCAGGGCCGTGGAAACGCCCCGCGACGCGGCCAAGCGGGCCAAAGCCGCGCCGTTAATCCCCCCTCCGGCGATGAACAGGTCATATGCAGGCGCGGAAATCAGAGGCTCCTTTTTCCCCGTAAATTTACCAAGCCGAAGGGAAACTTACCGTCGCCTTACCTGCGGGATACCCGTGGGACAGTCGAATCGGTTAAAACCTGGTCCGTTACTGCCAAGTCTCCTCCTTTCCAATCGGTGAATTGAGGATAGCTTTATGGAAGGCGATGGTGTCATTCATCGCGATATAATCGTGCCGGGAGGAAACATGAAATCGATGCGAACTATGATGCTGACGGCGGCGATCACAGCCTTGTTCGCGCCGCGAACTTCGTTTTCCCAATGCGCCAACCCCGTTCAAGCTGATTTTCTAATGCAAAACCTGATCCCTTTGGGCGTTTTGGATCAGCCTGTGGGAATGGCCGTGACCCCTGACGGCCGGGTTTTCGTGGGGCAGCGCAATGGCGTCATCATCGCCTATAACCCAACGACCGGGGGGCGCACTACGGCCGCCACCCTCAGCGTCTACTTTTACACCGCGACACAATACGATGTCGGCGGAATTTGGGCCATGTCGGTAAGTCCGAATTTTGCATCCGATAACTGGTTGTACGTGTACTATACTCCGCTTTCAACTAAGACCGGTGGGGACGACCACACCACCGGACGCATGACGAACCGGCTTTCGCGCTTTCAGATCCTGGCCGGCAATACGTTGGATCTGGCCTCCGAGCAAACCATCATCGACATCCCTTCCATCTGGGAAACCCACAACGGCGCATCGGCGAAATTCGGAATGAATGCGGATTTGTACCTGTCCTTAGGCGACAATGATGCCGCTTCCTGCAGCAATCAATATTCGCCTATGGATGAAAGGGCCGGATACAGCTGGTGCGACGATCAACGCAGCACGGCCAATACCAACAGTTTGAACGGAAAGGTGCTGCGCATACATCCCGTGCAGAATCTGGTGAACGGCAAGTATTACACCATCCCCGCTGGCAACCTGTTCCCTCCCGGCACCGCTCTGACCCTGCCTGAGATCTACACCATGGGTCACCGCAATCCCTACCATGTTTTCCCCGACCCCGTCACGGGCCGCCTTTACATACCGATGTTCGGGCCGGCAGCACCTACGTCCTCAGCCAGAGGCCCATCCGGCGCCGATATTATCGAGGTCACCGACTCGGCCGCCAATTTCGGCTATCCGTATTTCCTGAAAAACCTCCAACCCTACTGCCATTGGAATTATGCCACCGGTGCCTGCATCGCCATCCAGGGGCAGACCAGCCTCTATTACGATCCCGCGCGGCCCGTGAACTATTCTCCCAACAATACCGGCCTCAACCTCCTGCCGCCCGCCAAACCGGCCGTGCTGTGGGAACATGACGGCGCGGATCCGGATCCCGTGACCGGGTTGAAAGGATGCGGATGGGGAGCGGGTCCCGTGTATCATTACAATCCCTCCATGGTTTCCGCCGTGAAATTCCCGCCATTCTTCAACGATAAATGGTTCTTTTATGGAATCGGATCGGGTTATCAGCCCAAGCTGGTATCCATGCTCCCTCCCCCCGCCCCGGTTGCACCCATCATCACTTCGCAGGTGGCGAACGCGCCTTGGGGTACGGTCGCGACCTTCAGCGGGGACATACAGGATATGGCATACGGTCCGGGAGACGGGGCGATGTATGTGCTTGATTACGGGGGTACCCCTGGTTTCTACGCCCATAACACCGATGCCGGCCTTAGGCGCATCACCTATGGCGGCTGCCTGCCCACGCCCGTATTGGAAAAACCCCGCACCGAGCTTTTGAGCCGGGCCGGCATGTCCGTTTTCGCGGGCCAAAACGTCGAGGCGCCCCTGGGGGCGAAAACGATGGAATTGTTCGGCGTGGACGGAAAAAAGATCCTGGAAACGGATCTCCGCGGCCGCATATCGCAGAGGGTCGAGATTCCCGCTTCCCTGGGTTCCGGGCTTTTGTGGGTCCGCTTCCGCTGAAGGAAAAGAAAATGGCATGAAGATCAAGTCCTTGATCGCGACCGCCGCGGCGGTTTTGCTCGCCTGTATGCCCGCACGGTCCCAAACCTGGACGAACCTGTGGAACGGCACGGATTTCACCGGCCTTTATACTTACGACGTAGCCAACGGGCGCAACGATAATCCCGTTTCCGGCCCGACTTCGCTGTTCAAAATCCAGACCGGCGAGATCTTCTACGCGGCCGCAGCGAACACCTACCTGGCCACCAAGATGTCTTATTCCCGCTATCGCGTGCGCGTGGATTATCGGTTCGGCGCCGGTTGCAATCTGACCCAGTACTGCAAAAACTCGGGGTTGCTCTACCACATCATTCAGGACGGCATGTGGCCCAGCACCTTCGTGGGCATCGAAAGCAACATGTATAACGGGTGGCCCACGGCCCTGATGACCATCAACACCGGTGTCAGGATCTATGACTTGAGGCGCGCCTCCTTCGGCGACACCACCATGGCCCAATACGCCTCGACCACCAACTGGAACACCATGGAAGTCACCGTGAACCAGGACAGCATCACCACCCATGCCGTGAACGGCCAAACCGGCGTCATCGCCCGCGGCCTGACCGCCGGAGCCGCCGCCCTCAAGGCCGGGCGCATCGCGCTGCAAGGGGAAGGGAACGACGTCTATTTCCGGAACTTTCAAATCATCGATCAAAGCCCCACGCCGATAGCCCCGGAAACGGCCCGGCGGTTTTCCGTCGCGCCTTCGTTGTCAGCCCTGCTGTCCCATGCGTCTCCAGGCACTTTGATCCGGATTTGGGATTTGAGCGGACGTTTGGTCTTGTCCATTAAAACCGAGGACGCCGCCGCGGCGGCGAAAGCCCATGTTGGAATTCACTTCGCGGAAATTAGCAGCGGAGGCTCCCCTCGCCTTTGCGAAGTGATTCTGCCCTAACGGGCTTGAAAAACCACCCGCAGCAGGCCTGGCGGCACGGATGAGGGAATAACCACTGCGGTTTCTGAAGAGCCCCGGAGGTGTTCCCAGATCAACTTTCCTTGAAGATCGCGAACCGAAACCCTATGGCTTCCTTCAGGATAGGCAAGCGGAGCCATTCCCGCCCTATTGTTCATGACCAACCGAATCGCGTAACCGGGCTTCGGCCCTGAACGGAGTACAGGCACCACCGAGCTGCATGGACCGCCATAGCTTATCTTCACGATTCTTGAATTGGTGGTGGCTGTGAAAGTTTGTTGGCCCACGGCGATGTACAGAGCGCCATCCGGCCCAAAAGTAGATCGATGGATTTCTGTAAGCTCCAGCCTACTGGGAAAAAGGGTTTCCACCCGGGTCACCGTCCCCGTGGTATCCAAGGTCGCAACCTGCAGCGGGACCGATCCATAGGACGAAAAGAGAAGTTTGCCGGCCAAATAAGGAGGCCATTTTACCGTGGAGTTGAGACTGGCGTCATAACGACCCCAACCTTGGACGATCCCAAAACAAATCAAGGATTGGCCCGCCACTCCGTTGGCAATCACGGCAGGGAAGGCCGGAGGCAGTTTCTGAACGCCCGTATTCCATGTGGAAGTGTTCATGGGAGAAGCGGCCGGTTGCGTGGACGGCGGGTAAGGGGTATTCATGCCCGAGAAGAAAGGCCAACCGCCGTTCGCCGGATGCGTAATCACGTTGATTTCGTCCTTGTTGGCAGATGAGCTTCCGCTGGCTTCGCCGATGGCCAACCAGTTGTTCGTGGGATTGATGTCTATGGTAAACGGGTTCCGATGGCCCATGGAATATATTTCCGGCCTGACCATGGCCTGCTCCGCCGAACTCCAATACCCGGTTCCCCCGAAATAATCCCGGAGATTGCCGGCGGGAATCGTGTAGGTGGAACCGATGCCGGGCGTTGGCGTTTGATTGTCCGGAAAAGCAATCGGTCGAATACGGAGCACTTTACCGCGGATATCATTGGTATTCCCGGCGGTCGCGCGAACGTCGCGATAGACGAAGCTCGGATCGGAAGGATTTACATTGGAATAGGTGGGGTTGTTATTGTCCCCCGTGGACATCCACAGGTTCCCGTCCGGTCCCCATTCCAAATCGCCGCCGTAGTGGCAGCATTGGGCGAAAATCCTGAATTCAAGAATAACCTTCTCAGATCCGGCCACCAGCGCAAGCCCCGAAGCATTGAGGGTAAAGCGCGACAGTCTTTCGATGGGCACCAGTTGATTGGGGGTGTATGCCGGCAACTGGTTGGTCGGCACTGAATACCGAATGTAAACCCAGCGGTTCTGGGAAAAATTCCCGTCCAAAGCCACGCCCTCCGCCCCGCCCTCAATAGCCCTTTCAAAATTTCCCACCGACCACAATACCGACATGTTGGACAACAAAGTGATGTTGGTGGTGGCGGGGTCATAGACCTTGAAGGCTCCGGCCCGCTCAACCCAATACACCTTCAAGTCCGGCGCCACGACAATGTCATAGGCGTTGCCTGTAACATTGCTGGTGGGAGCGAGGGTCGTAAAAGTAAAGTCGGAAGCCGGGGGAAGTTGCGCGCATTGGCCCCATGCCGGCCCGTTCATCAACGCCGATAATCCCGCAATATGGAATGTGGCCCATCCCCATCCTCTTTTTCCTGTGTTCAAAACCATTTTTCCCCTCCAAGACTAGATGGGATAAACCTATCCTCTTATCCCATTTTGTGATTGCCAGAAAAGCGCTTCGTTTTAACTGATTCGATTGGTTTGGCTGAAATAGCCCTATCGGAAACCGAAAAGGACAAAAAGACCTTTTTTTTTGACTGTCTAATTGCTGCTTGTCTCTCCTATCGGAAACTTTCTCGACCATAGCACGTAGCGGGAATCGACGGATCGGCGATAGGCCTCCTCGATTTTTTCGACTCCCTCCTTGACTCCCGGCCGAAGTTCCGGCGTGTCCAACATGCGGCGGAAATAACGGCGATAGGCCTCGTCGGGCCAAACCTCCACGCGCCCCGTTACGCCCACGGCCAAGGAGTGCAGCCGGAATCGATAGGGAAGAACGAAGGATTGGCCCGGGAGCAGACGGGTATCAAAAAATTCCTTGTCCACCTCCTCGGTGACCCAACGGGCGATGGTTCCCTCGACGCGAGTTCCCGGCAACACCGCGCCCGTGGCATCCAATTGTTCCCAAATCAGCACGATGTGCGGCACGTTATAGGTCGGCAAGCGATGTCCCGCGCCGACATTGGCCAGCTTCAAGGTCGCCCGGATTGAATCCCGCGCCGCCGTCAGGTCGAAGGCCGCTTCGATGGACACGGCCGATCGCACCATTTCCGGATCGTGGATGCCTTTCCACAAATGCCTGCCGTCCGGCATATGGCAGCTTTGGCAGGTTTTCCCCTGGGCGGCGAAATCCGTGCGCCGCCATTCCTCCGCCGTTTCCAACAGCATCTTTCCATGCACCCCGCCCCCCGGCTTGAAATCATGGCAGGTCGCGCAAAAAGCCGGGTTCAGATATTCGGGCCTGGGAATGAAGCCGCCATGGGGGCCGTGGGGATCCGGCTTGATTCCGAGATCCGGTCCATTCCGGACGTGAAAACGGACATGGCAGGCGGCGCAGGTGATCCCTTCTTCCCGGAAACCCGGCATGTAGTCCGGGTTAAGCTCCCCTTTTTTCAGATAAGGAATTTGTTCCGCCAGCGGGGCATGGCAATGCTGGCAGGTGATGCCCAGGATGGGCGCGTCCTTTTCCATGTCCAGCAATTGGCCGAGCATCCCCGGACCCATGGCCTTGTGATGGAAGCTTTCCTTCCAATCCCGATATTGCTGGGTATGGCAGGTTCCGCAGGCTTGGGGTCGAATGTCCTTTTCGATTTCCGGCCAATCCTTGGGAGCCGGACCCTGGGCGGGCACGTACAAACCCCAATGTTTCCGCAGCCAAGGCGAATTTTCCAGCGGTGGGACTTTGGGGGGAATCGAGTCGAGGGAACCGGCGTGAAAATTTTCGGGTAAGGGCGATTCCCGTTTCTTGTCGCATCCCGCCGCAGCGACGAGAAGCGAAAGGAAAAACCGGAAACCCTTACGGGACGACGATCTTCCGCGCAACCGAGAAGGTTTTGGTTTTGACCTTTGCCACATATACGCCCGGCCGGGCCGAGGGTATATGATAGTCCCTTGCGGAGGGATTGGAGGCCGAGAAAACCACCTGTCCCCGCAGGGACACCAGCTCAAAGTCATGGGCGCCGGGAGTGCGCACCTTCACCACCCATTCCGATCCCATCCGTTCCGCCGCGCCGATGTACCGGGAGGCGTCGCGATCCGGGTCGGCCACCGCGAGGGCTGCGCAAGTGCCGTTGTCCACGTACACGGCCGGCTGCTTGGTAAGGCCGGCCACGAAAGCGCCATCGTAGCGGGCGGAAGTGGTATCGCCGCATCCCTCCAGGATTTGGATGTGCTTGAAGCGCACGTCCATGGGAAGCTGGCCGGCGTGGATTTGCAAGCCGAATCTTCCCGGGTTCACGACCACAGGAGCACTGGTGTAATTCCAGGCCCGCGCCGCGCCCAGCCCGATCTCGGTGAGATCGGTTTCGCCCACGGCCTGATAGCCGTTCACGTTCACGTAAACGTAAGGACGCTTAACCGTCAGCACCACGTCCTGGTACACCGTGCTGGGAACCCTGGCGACGCGATCGCTGTAGGATTGCGGGTGCTGCACCACCCAGCCTGGGGTGGGATGATCGTATATGGAACCGACTTCGCTTTGCTTGGTGGTCCACTTGATTTCGACCTGCGTCCCCGCCACGCGTTCCGGGGTGGTGTTCTCCACGGAGCGGAAGAAGAAGCCGCTGCACCCCGCGCGCAGGCGGTAGGAATACTTGACGGTGAACTGGTCGAAGTCGGATCGGTCGGTGAACACCATGGTGTACGGCGTCACCACAGTGGCCGAGTAGCCCACGATAGCGCTGTCCACGGGGTCGATGGTCCAGTACGTCATATCGCCCGCGATATGCCAATTCGTGAAAGTCGCGCCGTTGAAAAGCGGCCGCCAGTTGGTGGTGGCCAGGGACAGAACCGACAAAGCGCCGAGCAGCGGCAGTGTTTTCTTGAATAGGTTGCGCATGGGAACTCCTTGCCTTTACAAGTTTACCATAAGACGAATCATGTAATACTTGGCGTTCGAGGTGGTGGCGGCTTCCGTGTAAGTGGGCCGGAACGAGCCCGTCAAGGGGCGAAAATGGTCTTTTCCGTATTGGAAGGCGAGATTCCAGGCGCCGAACGATCTTTGAGCCGTCACCGTCCATTTGAAATCGTCCCCCGTGTAATTCACCCCGTATTGGCCGGTTTTCCCGTATCCGTCGTAGTAATTGTCGGCGATGGAGGGGATCTCGGGTTGGGTCCCGCTGAGGGATCTCGGCTGGGGGTTCCGGAAAAACGCCACGATGTAATCCGAATTGATATGGGGGTTCTGGAAGTATTCCATTTCGACGGTCAGGTAATCCAGGAAGCGGAAGGTGGGCAGGTATAGGCCCGCCATCATCGGCATCCTTTCGGAGATTTTGCGGTAATACACGGGATAATTCTTGGTTCCCAGCACGCTCATCTCGCCGTACAGCACGAGGTCGGAAGGACCGAGACGCTCTTCCCAACCGAGCAGAGGCTTGGGATCGAATGTGGCGCGGCCCATCAGGAAGACGGTCCGGGTATCCACGTATTGTATATCGGCCTGCTTGATGGAATCCGCGTACCTGACCAACGGCCTCTGGGAATTCGCCCAATAATCCGCCCCGACTTCCAAGGCCGTGTCCGCCACGGTCCTCAGGGAATCGCCCCCCTGCGCATTCTTCACCAGGATGTCGCGGGTGAAAGTGACACCGGGGTTGGCGGCCAGATAGGCGGCCAAGTTCTGCTGATCGGATGCGGTCCAAGTGATCCAACCCGTTTCCGCCGATTGGTGCCGGCTCTTTTTGGAATCGAATTGGAGATAGCGGCTCAGCATGACGCCGCCTCCGATTTGAAAAATATCCCTGACATTGAGGCTGACGATGTCGCTGAACGAAATGTCGTGCAATGGGGCGCGCTCGTTCGCCATCGTCACGAGAAAATCGTTTTTGATCATCCCTCCCAAAAAATCGCCCTTGAAGGCCACGCCCCAAATTCCCGCCCCGGCATTGTCGATGGCTCCCCAATCCCCGGTGCGCACCGTGGTGGGATAGGCCTCGGATCGGAACAGGTATTCGCCGAAATTCTTGGCGTAAGGATTGTATTTGTAGCCTTGCTGGCCCACGCTGATTTGCAGCCAGGGATGCTGCACATCTCCGAAGGCGTAAGTGCCCATGGCCTGGGAAATGGCAACTCCGCCGGTGCGGTAACTAGTCCAGCCCTGGGCGGTGTCTTCGGGGAACGGGTACCAGAAAGTTCCGGCTATTCCCAGGCTGAAATGCAGGCGTTCATTGGCCACGGCCTCCTGCACCATCCACAGGCTGGTGGTGGGCAAAGTCACGGTCGGGTTGAAATCCTGGGCTTCCTGCAACTCCCTCGAGATATGGAACATCTGCCCGAAATAAAGCTGCGCCCCCGATTTCAGCGGCAACAGTTTGACGTTGCTTTCCTCCGCTCCCGCCGCGATCGCCGTCCAGACAAGCATCCCTGCAATGGCACCTAATTTACCAGTCAATCCCGCCTCCTTGCCTTGAGTATTTTCAATGAATCTATACCAACTCCCGCCCGGCCATTCCGGCGATTTCGACTTAAGAGATAACCATTCCGATTATACCCTCCCTGGCCGGGGCGAAAAATCGATATGGACAAAAATCCGCGCTTTCTAGACGAACCTCGGCGGGAGAAAACGATTAATTTCATAAACCGTATGCAACCGATCCTGTCCGCCCCCAAGGTCGCCGCCAGGCCTTCCGCCGCCGGAGGAGACCCGCTCAAAGTCCTGGTCGTAGGTTGCGGCCATATGGGCAAGTCCCATGCCCAGGCCTACCATCGATTGGACGGTTTCCATATCGCCGGTCTCGTCAGCCGCAAAGACGGCAGCCGCGAAAAGTTGGCCCGCCAGCTCGGCGGGGACGATCTCGCCCTCTTCGACGATTTCGCTGAGGCCTTGGAAAAAACCCGTCCCGATGCCGTATCCATCAACACCTATCCCGACACGCATGCCGAATACGCCGTCGCCGCCATGCGGGCCGGGGCCCACGTATTCGTGGAAAAGCCCCTGGCCGAAACCGTGGCGGACGCGGAGCGGGTGGTGGCCACGGCGCGCGAAACCGGAAGGAAACTGGTGGTGGGCTATATCCTGCACCATCAACCCTCCTTCATGAAATTCCTGGAAGTGGGCCGCACCTTGGGCAAGCCCCTGGTCATGCGCATGAACCTGAACCAGCAAAGCGCGGGGAAAGAATGGGAAACCCATAAAAAGCTGATGGAGTCATGCTCGCCCATCGTGGATTGCGGCGTGCATTACGTGGACCTCATGTGCCAGGTGACCGGCGCGCGGCCGATCCGGGTGCATGCCATCGGGGCGCGCCTCACGGACGAAATCAGCGCCGCCATGTACAACTACGGCCACCTTCACATCGTCTTCGACGACGGTTCCGTCGGCTGGTACGAAGCCGGCTGGGGCCCGATGATGAGCCAGGAAGCGCATTTCGTGAAGGATCTGATCGGGCCGCGCGGCTGCGTCAGCATGGTGAAAACCTCGCGCCTGGCGGGAGTGGATTCCGCCGAGATCGACGGGCACACCAAATCCTCGTCCCTGTTGGTGCATCGATCGGGGCTGGACTCCCGAGGAGGCTTCCTCCAACCCGATCAAATCCTGGACATGAAGGACGAACTTTCTCATCAGGAACTCTGCGATCGGGAACAGGATTTTTTCCTGCGCACCATCCGCGAAGATCTGGATCTCCGTACCCACCACGAAGGCGCGCTGAACAGTTTGCGCATCGTGCTGGCCGCGGATCAAAGCTGGCGCACCGGTCAGGTGATCCACCTTTAGGCTTTTCCATGACGATGGCGCCGATTCGACTGGGGATACTCCTGATCCTGGGCGCGACGGCCTCGGCCCTATCCCAGACCCAGGCGGATTCGGGATGGACCACCCTGTTCAACGGAACAAATTTTTCCGGGCTGTATATCCGCATTGGGGGCGTGCTCCAGAACCCCGCGACCCAAACCACGTACCGGATTGAAGGGGATTCCATCCACGTCCCAAGCGGCAGCGGCCTCCTGACGACCCAAAAAGTCTATTCGCGTTATCAAATGCGGGTGAAATACAAATACGCCGCTACGGGAACGGGGCAAAATGCCGGCTTGCAGTATCATGTCGAGCCCAGGGATTACGATTCAACCGAGGCCTATGGCTCCCAAAACCTGACGGTTCCGTATTACTTCGGGCGCGGCTTCGTCCAATCCATCGAATTCCAAACCTACGTGTCCATGGCCGGCGCCTTCATCGGCATCGGAAACTTGTGGGCCAGGACCACCGTCTCCACGGCGCAGAAATACTCACCCACGGGCACGGCCTTCATTACGACCCCCTCGGGCGGAGGCTCGCGGTATATCTATCCCACCCTCTATCCGGACAATTCCATCGCCTATACGCGCTGGGTGCCATGCCTGGTCAACGTTTATGGGGCCGATAGCGTGGTCCACTTTCTCAACGGGTCGGTGGTCCTAAAAGCCTGGAAGCTCAGGCATATCGTAGCGGCTGGCCCCACCGGCGCGGACAACTACATCACGGACACCACGGTCACCACACCGATGAGCGATGGCCATATCGGCCTGCAGGCCGAAGGCTTCAACATCTACTATCGCGATTGGGGCGTTCGTTTATTGGACGCCCAGGGCAACCCGATCATTCCCGGCTGCACGAATCCCGGCGCCCCCAATTACAATCCCTTGGCCAACCAGGATAACGGTTCCTGCCTCCCGACCGCGCTGCGCCCCGGAACCCGGAAGCGGGGGCTTTCCCGATTCCGATCCCGAATTATTCCGATCCGGGTGGACGGGAGAAAAACGCTTTAGTATTTGTCCGCGTTCAGCTTCTTGTAGGCCAGAGGCGAAACCCCGGTGCTTTTCTTGAAGGCCCGGCTGAAGGAATACAGGGAATCGTAACCGCTGGCCGACGCCACTTCCGAAACGTTCCGATCCGAGCCCACCAGGAAGGCCCGGGCCCGGTTCATGCGCACCTTGAGGATGTAGGCCCCGAGGCTCATGCCCATGCGCTTGCGGAACAGGAGGCGCAGATGGCTTTCGGAATAGGCGAACTTCTCCGCCAGCGAGGGGAGGCCGAGATCCTCGGCGAAATGATCCCAGATATGCCGGTTGACGCGATCGATCACGGGGGGAAGCTCCGCGGCGGCTGCCTTGGGCGGGCGGCCCGCCCTGCGCGCCAACTCCTGCAGCGCCAGCGCCGCCAGCAAGCCGACGGCGGGATCCGGAGACGGCCTGGGATCGCGGACGATTCTCAGGAAATGCTCGACCAAAAGCCCGAGATAGGCGCAGCCGGCGGCGGTCAAAGGACGGGCCTGGTTCCGCAGCGGCGCTAGGGATTCGGCGCGATCCAGTTCGAAGGTCAGGAAAAGCCAGCGTATGTCATCGCCCTGAGGCTCGGGAAAATGATGGAACTGATGGGGGAAAACCAGAATCGCCTCCCCCGGGCGGAACTCAAGGGAGCGGTGATCCAACACCACGCTGCCCGGGCCGCGCAAGTTGGCGATGAGCACGAAGCGATAGTGATAATGATGTTCCTTCCCGAGCAGGGAAGGACGGCTGCGCTGGAACAACAGCACGTTTTGCGGCAATTCCAGCGGAGCCACGCGGGCTCCCCGGAAATAGCTGCGCGGCTCCGGCAGTTTCCGGATCTCCCGCGCCAGATGTTCCGCCGCCTCCCTGTCCATGGCACAATCGAAAATGGCAAACTCACAGGCCTTTGGCCAATCCCGGCGCCCCAATTCGTAGATTAATCGTCCCGAAACCCCTTTCACCCTCCCCCGCAGGATTCGTCCATGAAAAAATTTCCCGTTTCCGTCCCGTTCGCCGCTTTGTCCGGAGCCCTCTTTTTCACTCCGGTTCCGGCCTCTACCGCCAACGGAGCCAACGCCACCGTGATCACGGTGGCGGGAACCCCCATCAAGCGGGCCAAAATCGACACCTTGGTGCAGCTCATGGCCAAGGCCCAGGGCGTCGAAGGGCCGCTCGACGCCGACCGGCGGCGGATGTTGCAAAAACTGGTGGCCACCAACCTCGTCGGCCAGGAATTGTTGGAGCGAGAAGCCAAGGCCCGGCATGTCGAGGCTTCCTCCGCCGAGGTGGATTCGGTGCTGCGCGGCTTCCGTCGCCAGTTTCCCGACGAGGCCGGGTTCCAGCGGGCCTTGCGCGAAAGCGGGGATTCCGAGGCCAGGCTGAAGGAGAAATTGCAGCGCCAGATCCGCGCCGACAAGGTGCTGTCGGCGCGCGTGGGAAAGTTGGAGCCGCCCTCCGAAAAGGAAATGGCGGATTTCTGGGCCGCGCACAAAAGCGAATTTCCCCTGAACGACTCCCTGCGCGCCCTGCAAATCGTGCTGCTTGCCGACGCCCAGACTCCGGCGGAAACCGCCAACCAGAAACGCCATAAGCTGGATGAATTGCGGCGGGAGCTGGCGCGCGACAGCGCGGAGGTTCCGGCCTTGATCCGCGGCTTCATGGCAGCCGCGGCGCAATGGAGCGAAGGGCCGGAGGGAAAAGCCGGCGGGGATTTGCAGCGCTTCCACCCCAACGATTTCAATTCCGAGTTCAGGAAACAAGCCCTGGCGCTGCGGGTGGGCCAGCTTTCACCCGTGTTCCGGACGCCGCTCGGATTTCACCTCATCCTGCTGATCGAAAAATACGACGGAAAGTACGAGAGCTGCAAACTGCAGATCCTCCAGAACATCATGGGGCAAAAAACCATGCAAACCGGGGCGGAATTACGCAAGCTCCTCAAGGCCCTGGCGGCCAAATACCCCGTGAAGTACCTCGCACCCGGCTATAAGGACAGTACGGAGGCGGGGATTTACTGAATCCCTCCGCCCCCGCTTTAAATCCCCCCCGTCCTTTGGTACATTTCTCCCGCTTTTTCCAACCTAGGGCGGATTCCATGTATTCGGTCATCGCGCAGGGCGGCTTCCAGCACAAAGTGGCTCCGGGAGAACGGGTGAAGCTCCCCAAAATCGAAGCGGCCGTGGGCGAGGTCATCACGGTTTCGGACGTGCTGTTGTTCGCCAGCGGTGACACTCTGAAAATCGGGGCTCCCAAGGTGGCGGACGCCACGGTGAAGCTCGAAATCCTCCAGCATGATCGGGACGATAAGATCGTCGTTTTCAAGCGCAAGCGTCGCAAACGCTTCCGCCGCACCCAGGGTCATCGCCAGCATTTCACCGAGGCGCTGGTGCGGGAAATCGCCTGCGGCTCCGAAAAAGCGGCCGCGGATGAAAAAACCGTGCAAATCGCCCGGCAACGCGCACGGGCGCTGGAAGCGATGAAAATCCAGAAGAAGAATCCGACCCGCCAGGAGAAAATCAAGGCCGCGGCGGCGAAGGGAGCTTGATCCATGGCGCATAAAAAAGGTCTGGGAAGCACCCACAACAACCGGGATTCCAATCCGAAATACCTGGGAGTGAAGAAATTCGGGGGCGAGGCCGTGATCCCCGGGAACATCATTGTGCGCCAACGCGGCACGGCCTGGCATCCGGGCAAAAATGTCGGCATCGGCCGCGACCACACTTTGTTCGCCCTGGCTGGAGGCTTGGTGCGCTTCGGTATCGCGGGGAAAAAATCGCGGCGAACGGTGAGCGTGGAGCCCGCCCCGGCGCCTACCGCCTGAATCATCCTTTCGCCCCGGCTTTCGGGGTCCGCTTTTGTATCATACCTGAAGCCGTGAAACGCTTTCGAACCCTGTTGGGATTCGGCATTCTCCCGCTCCTGCTGGGATGCCCCACTTCGCCGCCCCATGACGTCAATAATTATCGGCATCAGGTTTTCACCTTTAAAATCGATCCCGTTCCGGCCGACCATCCCTTTTGCACCGGAGGAATCACCCCCTTCGCCACTCCGGCCGAATGCCGCCAGGCGAGCAAGTATCGGTTGAGCTGGCAGCGACCCGAAGACACGACGGGATTGATAGAGTATCGAGTCTATCTCGACACCAACCCGCCCGACGCACCCGGCCAAACCTGGGCCCAGGTGCGCAAGGATCGCTCCCGGGCCGCTCTCATCATGCCCGGATCGGGCGGGCTTATGGACAGCGTGATTTTCATCGTGGGGGCCGGCGGCTTTCGTCTCGACACCTTGACCCGCAGCGAGGCCCGCATCGTCGCCCTCGACACCTCGGGACGCATCGATTCGTTGGGGCGATTGATGTTCGCCATCACCGCTGATTATCGGGAATCGGGCCTGGACGGCTTGCCGAGCTATACCTGGATGATCACCAACGATCGGTTCGCCCCCTATCCGGTGCAGCCCCGTTACACCGACAAGGACAGAAGCCTGGAAATCGCCTGGAGCCGCCCCCCGGATCACATCAGCTTCTTCGATCGCGATCCCGCCGCAGATACAGGAATCATCCGCGAATACGTGCTGCAGGTGGCGCGCGGCGGGGTGATCAGCGCCAGCCGCCCCGGATTCAACCCCCAGGTGAATTTCGTGAACGGGGGGACGGATCTTTCCGCCCAGGTTGAATCTACGAGCTATGTCGCCGACGGCTCCAACGGAATCAAGGGAGCGCGAGCTTTCCGCTTCCTTCTGCCGGATTCCCAGCGCGTCTTCAACCGCCTCGGCCCCGATCCCCGCGACAGCCTCGCGGTGATCGTTTCCGGGCTCTCGCCCCAGGACACGGTGGACATCTTTCTTTGGCCGGTGGACGCGGCGGGCAACCGCTCCGACACCATTAAGTACACGCGCGTCATCCTCACCGACACGACCGAGCCGCTGGCCCCAAGACTTCGCCCCCTGGACACCGGGGAGTTCAATCGGTTCGCCTACGGTTTCACCGCCAGCCGCGATCTCGTCGTGGATTCCGGATCCGGAGTTCTTGTTCCCGCTCCTTTTCCAAACGCAAACATCCGCGAATACAAGGTGAGGCGGCTCGTCCTCGGGGGCTATGCCGGCGGGCCCCAGAACCAGGAGGCCACCCTCTTGGTAACCTCCGCGAATCGGAACGAAACGCTGTTCGTCGACACGGTGCGCTTTCTGCCGCCGGGAACCACCTACCGCATTTTCGTCCAGGCCACCGACTCCACGGGCCATCTCTCGCCCCTGGATTCCCTCGACGTTTCCACCCGACCCGTGCGTTTCACCGGTCCGGAAAGCAACTCGACATGTCCCGCGGGATTCGTGGCCATGCCCGCCGGCCGCTTCCTCCTGGGCGATACCTCGGCGGAGGCGGAAAGCGACGAGCGCAACGGCTGGCGGCGACGCTACATCGGTTCCTTCTGCGTCGAGCCCCACGAACATGGGGATTCCACAACCGGCGGATTCCGTTCCAAGGTCACCTGGCAGCAGGCCGACCAGGCATGCCGCGATCTCTCCCCCAGCGACAGTTCGCATCTGTGTACCGAAGCCGAATGGGAGCGCGCCTGCGAGGGGATCGATTCCCTCACCCCGCTCTTGTACGGCGTGCAATCGGAAAAAAGCAATTCCGGGGGAGTGATCAATATTTGCAATATCGGGACGGACGATTCGGCCATGGCCATGACGCCCAGCCTGCGCAATCCCGCCTGCCTCACCTACGAAGGCGCCTTCGATTTGTCGGGAAACCTGGCCGAATGGGTGGCCGATCGGTACGATCTCACCAGTCCTTACGGCGCCTATACCCAAGCGGGAGACACTCTGTTCCCCGGAACGCCCTTGACGCCTCCCGCCGCCGACAGCCTGCACGGTTTCCGCGGCTGGCATTATCTCAAGGACAATATTTCTTCGGCCGCGACCTTGCGTCTTGCCCGCTGTTCCAACCGCGATTACCCGCTGCAGATCCGTCCGCGTCCCTATGCCGGCTGCCTGGACACCGCCCAGCCCCAGCTGGTGGTGCTTTACGGTGCCAAGCCGCCGCGCTGCCTGCCCATCGCCGACTCGCTGGTGCGCCGCGGTATCACCTCGGTATCACTCGCCCGCGACAGCACGCAAATCCTTTTCTTCCTCGCCGGGTTGATCCAACCATTCATTTACACTTTGCCCGTCGGCACGGGAGCCGATTCCATCTATGCGAAGGCGCGGCCCAGCGACGACAGCCTCACCCGCCTGAAACTAGCCGCAGTCACCTTTGTGAATTCGCAGACCGGCCAAATCATCCCCGACACGCTGGATGCCGTCGAAATGCTCCGCGATACGTCGCAGGCGGCCCTGTCGATCATTTTCAACCGTGAAGTCTCCCCTCCCTGGGTTGCCCGCCAAAGCGGCGGGCGCTACGAAATCCGCTACCTGTACGCCTATTCCAGGCTGGGCGGGGTTCCGGCCCGTCCGCAATATTCCAATGTCGCGCTGGGTTTCCGGTGTTGCAGTCGGCCTAGACCGTAATATTCCAGATCTTCCGCGTCAGCGAATTGGTCAGCACTTCCGGAAATTCCTTTCTCGGAATCCATCGCATCCCGGTCGGGGCATCCCTTGTGGATGCCCCGACCGGGATGCGCCGTACTTCCAGGATATAGCGGCGGTGCATGATGGCATGACGCACCTCGCCCAGCATTTCCCCCGAACCAGGATCCATGTCCGGAAAACGAGCCGTCATTTCTTTCCGCATTCGCCGCTTTTCCCCGAGGAACAGGGGGAACGAAAGATGCCCGGCCAGGAAAGATCCGGCGCGCAACTCCATCAGCACCCGTCCGCGGCGTATCGCCACCAAGGCCACGCCTGCGATGTTTTCCGGAAGCGACCGGCGCTTCGCAGGAGGCAGCAGGGTTTGCCACCCTCGGGCTTTCGCCCGGCAACGGAGCGCCAACGGACATTCTTCACAATGCGGGGTCGCCGGCGAACAAACCAGGGCGCCGAGCTCCATCAACGCCTCGTTGGCATCGCCGGGATTCCGACCACGAGCCCAAAGGCGGGCCAAATCCCAGTAAGCCTCGCTCTCCTCTCGCCCGTCACCCGGCAAAAAGCACAGGCCTAGCAGGCGGCTCAACACCCGCGTCACATTGCCGTCGAGGACGGGTTCGGGGAAATTAAATGCGAATGAAGCGATAGCCCCCGCCGTGTACTTGCCGATACCCGGCAGGGCTTGCCAATCCACCGCCGTGGCTGGGTATGCCCCTCGTGATGCGATGGCCCGCGCCGCTTGATGCAGGTTCCGGGCCCGGGCGTAATATCCGAGCCCCGTCCAATGACGCAGCACCTCGGATTCCAGAGCGCGGGCCAGCGCCCCGACGTCCGGAAAGCGGCGCATCCACCGTTTAAAATGCGGAATCACGGCCGCGACCTGGGTTTGCTGAAGCATGATTTCGGAAATCCAAGTGGCGTAAGGATCGCGACGCCCCCCGGTCGGGGCGGCGCGCCAAGGCAAGGGGCGTGCATGTTTCCGGAACCAACGCAGGACGGCGGGACGCGCGCGCGGGAAAAGACGTTCGGCCTCGACGCGCAACGCCGCATCCGGCCGCGCCCGGATACCGGTTCGGGTCAAAGGTTGGGAACCGGCGTTTCCGAGGCCGGCTTCTTGGCGCCGCCGGCCGGGTCGCCGTCGATGTGTTCGATTTTGTCGCCCTTGAACTGCACGCCGGTGATCAGCATGCCCTTGCGGTCCACGTATTCCCAATGGGAATCCTTGTCCGCCGATCGATCCGGGGCTCCGAAGAGGAATTGCACCATTTCCTTGGTCATCCCCTCGACGAGATAGCCTTCGAGAAAAGCCTGCTTGATATGCTCGGGGATGCCGAAGCCGTTCTGAATGATGTAATCGCGCCGCTCCTCGGCGGGAATGCCCCGGCTGGTCAGGGGCGGGATATAGCCGCCGGCGCAGCCCAGCAACGCGATTCCGACCCCCAGCGCGAGTCCGCCGCGCGCGGACCGTGAAATCCTCATGATTCCTCCTTATTACTATTGGTGAAATATAGTTCGGAGCCTCCGACCTTCCGCATGATGCGATTCCTTTTACCGCCGATCACCGCGGCGCTGTTCATGGCCCCATCCGCGACCAAGGCCGACGGCGTGAGGCCCACGCGCTTCGGGCCCTTCCTCCAGCAAAGTCTCGCCTTCGAGGCGAGCCCGGCGGGGTGGCGCAATCTTCCTCCGATAGGCGCTTACGACTTCCAGGCCGGCTGGATGGAACCCATCGGCTTTTTGCACGGCTGGATTTTCCGCGGCGCCTTTCTGGAAACGCGGGGAAACGCCACCGTCTCTCCTTACGCCTCCGACCTCGGCACCGCCTTCAACCTGAAGCCCATTCGCTTCCTGGAAATGGGGCTCGGCTATAACCGCCTTCTGTTCCACAACTCCCTGGTCGGTTTCGATACGATGCCGGACGCCTCGCAATGGCGGTCCGAGAAAATCCTGCGCTCCTCCGATCGAGAAATGGCGGGAGCCGACGTCTTCACTTATCAGGGCAGCGTCACCGTCGATCTCGCCCGGCTGCAATTGCACGCCGGCGGATTCCGCAACCTATGGGACGTGGACGTCCAGGATCGGGAATTCGTCTTTGAATACGGTTCCGGCCTGCTCATCAAGAAACGGGACCGCGTCAACTCCCTTTATTCCCAGGTTTTCCTGAACCTCGAACCTTACCTGGACGGCTGGGGTTTCAGCCTGCGGGGAATCAAGGTGCGCGAGCAATATTGGTGGACTTCG
>JBGPFT010000008.1:0-22106 GCA_041483475.1 Fibrobacteria bacterium
ACCCGCAACAATACTTCATAGACCCCCAGGGTCAAATCGCGGCGATGGATTTTTCCGTCCCAGGATAATCGCAGGAATCCCCGTTGCGGTTCTGCACGTCCCAGCATTGGCCGGTACGGTTGGCGTCGGGGTAGATGACGATGAATCCGTACAAATCCGCCTGGGCGGCGAACTGGGATCCGGTATAGAAGGCGTTGGCCGTTCCCGTGCAATAATGCATGGCGACGAGTATCGGCGGCTCCGCCGCGACATTGGTCGGTACGTAGAGATACATCAGGTTGTTGCTCGGGTTGGTTCCGAAATAATACTGCATGAAAGTCGTCGTGCCATGAATGGAAGGCTGATTGACTTGCTGGTGCGTATAGACTTTGTAAGTACCGCTATCAGCGGTAAATGTGCCCTTCAGAGTACCACCCCCAGTAGGGGCGGAGCCCGACCCAAACCAGTCGTCGACGATGTAGTACTCTATAAGTGGATTATTCGACCATCCGTAGATTCCTATAAACGAGTAGCCGCCGGCTGTACCCGATTTTGTGTACGCGTAGTCGGCTGTTACGGTTCCATATTGATCGTATGTCTTGGTCTCATTCCATTGGAAGCCCTCGCGGGCCAGGAAATCCCCGGAATTGTTCCAAGTCGCTTTAAAGGCGGCCGTGTTGCCATAGGGGGTAATGCATCCCCCGCTTCCACTCGACCAAATTGACCAGCCGAAGCTGCCGAAGGTACCCGTCTGATTTGAGGAGCAGTGCTGCGTACCGGCAGTCAAGGCGGGACCCGTCGGGCAGGCGTCTGCCGTGACTGTCGTGGCCAAGAAAAGGATGGATACCAATTTGCGGGCTTGCATGGCGTTCCTTTATTGGAAGGCGAATAGGGACAGATTGCGCGTTATTCCCGCCGTGGATTCCTTGAGCGTAAGCTGGTAGATACCCCGCGGCAGCGGGGAACGCAAGGAAACGGCTTGTTCTTCCGACGCGTTGGTGACGCGCACGATTTTTCTTTCCACCAATGAGCCCGAAACATCGTGTAGCGCCAAGTCGTAGGTTCCCGACGGCGCCCCATGGATATTCAGCATCCGGCCCGAAGCCCGGACGCGGATGCGTGCGGCCTTGAACCAGCGCGCAGGGGAGATACCCGTGGAGTTGGGGGTGACGGTCATTTGCAATTTCATGAAATCGATGACATAGCTCCCGTCGGTTTCCGGGGCGATGGTGATGCCGCCTTGCTGGACCGTGAAGTTCGTTCCGAAGGTCGCGGTCGCGAGTCTCACCCGCAAATTCACGCTCTTGGGCATTTTGGGATGGGGCGAAGCCCAGACCAAAGTCCAGCCGGAGGGGGTCGTGGTCGCGTTCGTCGCGTCCAGGGGGAAATGCGCGCGGTAATAGGCGGCGATATTCTGATAGGTGTCGATCCAGAGACCGTCGGACACCGCGGCGTCGAGCATCCTTTGATTGTCGGCGGGCGTAATGCTGTACTGATCGGGAGGATTCGCCGTCACGTCATGCACGATGGTCGATACCCAGGTATTGCCCGTTCTCGCGGAATTAATGAAGGTGACGGCGGTGGATACGTTGGTGGGTGTCAAAATCAATCCCTGGATGTTCATCCAATCCGCCGGCTGCGTGGCCCAGGAATAACTGGTTTGCCCGCATCCGCGGGCGATGAAATCTTCCGATCCCACGCCGACCTTGCCGTTGACGTTGCAATTCGGATAAGCGAATGTCACGGACTGAACGACGGGATCGAGGGCCCGCAGATATTGCGCCATCTGGAGGATGATGCTGGCCGCATTGGGATCCGCGGGCACGTTGACGTGGTTATAGGTATGGTTCGCAAGTTCGTGGCCGTTCCTAGCGGCCTGAGTCCACTGGGCGATTTTCGCGGTGAAATCGCCGCCCGTGCCGGTGACGGCGATGAAAAAAGTCGCCTTGATTCGGAGAGCATCCAATTGCGGCAGCAGATTGGGAATTTGGCTGGAGCGGGCGTCATCGTAGGTAAAGCTGACGGCACCGGTATGTCCATTCCAAGGCACGGTGGTGACGGGCCCCGCCGATAGCGGGAGGGAAATCAATGCGAGGCAAAGACCGACTTTGTTTTTCATTTTCGTCTTTCACGGAACAATCGTCCCAACACGTCCAGCCACCCGTTGGTTTTTGTTTTCAGGAACGATGCGGTCGACGCCGCGCCGTGACGCGCCGGGAAAATCACCGTGGGCGTCAGGAAGCCCATGCGCCGTAGCCATGCGTTCAGGCTGTCCGGCCACACGGCCGCCGCTGGAATGGAGGTTCCGTAAACCCCGTCGGCCAAAGCGAAACCGTGCACCGAAGTGTTGAATGGCATGACTTTGTGGGTGACGCCCTTGGCCTGCAGGGAATCCGAATAGGCCGTGCTGTTCTTGGGATTCACGGTATTGTCGCTGGTGCCGTAGAACAGGAAGACGGGGGATGTGGACGGCGTCACCTGCTTCTCGTTGGACATAAGGTCCACGAGCGCCGCGGAAGGGGTGCTTCCCAGCAAGGCGGTGCGGCCCGGGCCGTAGGCGAAGGTGGCATCCATGGTGACCATGGGATAGCCGAGGACCTGAAAGGCCGGTTGGCAGGAAAAGGCGTCGACGGAATCCCCCATGGCCGGATAATAATCGATGGAGGAGGCGGCCGGATTGCCGCCATCGTAATGGGTGGCCACCGTGGTGGCCAAATGCCCGCCCGCCGAAAATCCCATGACGCCCACGCGATTCGGATCGACTCCGTATTGGGCTGCATGGGCCCGCACCCAGCGCACGGCCCTTTGCCCGTCCCACATTTCGCAGGGATGCTGGTAGGGGCCCGTCCCCCCGGACACGCCGACGCGGTAATGCAGGATGAAGGTGGTGATCCCGTAGGTGTTCATTTTCAGGGACATGCCCACACCCTCGTTCGCCCATCCGGCGAGGTTGAGATAACCTCCGCCGGGCATCACCACCATGGCGGCCCCGTTGGGGCTTGCGGCCTGATAAGCCACCAGCCAGGAATTCTTGAGCGTGTCGGTAGCGACGTAGGTCGTGTCGGGGAGCCAGGCTGGCTTGGGAATGGGAAACGGCGATTTCCGTTGCGTCCAAAGGAATTGGATGGGCTTGCCCCCGGAGGTTTGGCAAAAGGAGGGATGAGCCGCGAGGAAACCCGCTGCGAGCGCGAATCCGGCGAATTGGAAAATCGTTTGTTTCATGGAACTCCCTCCCGGGTGTTTCGGGAATACTCCTAAACCTTACTGATCATTGCATTTCCCCACAAGCCGTTTCCGCCCAATAATTTTGTTTGTGCGCCCGTTCGGGGAATAATTTGCAAGAAGTCCGGCAATCGGTACAACGGGTTTCCCACCGTTGCTAAGTTTCCTCCCGCCATGCCCGACGCCAAGCGCCAGAGGTCTTCCGAGGAATCGTCGCCGCTTTTGCGCTTCGTCGATCGCGTGACGCGCCGCCTGTCCGAGGACGACGCCTTGGACGTGATGGTGGAGGAATTCCTGATCGAACTCAAGGCCGATCGCGTGGCCTATGTCGCGGCCGAGGAAGGCGAAGACGGCTGGACTTTCGCCGTATCCCAGGAAGCCTCGGTTAAAGGCGTGACGTGTCCGCCGGTGCCCTACATGGTTTCGGAGGATTCCGGGGAATTCCATGATTTTCTGGTCTCGGCGCTGGATCAACCGGCGCCCGTGGCCCGCTCCCTGCCCGATTCCGTCGACTGCCGCGCGGCCATGGCTTGCGCCGTGGAATCCTCCGGGGAGGGAAAGGCGCTGATCTGCGTCCAGCGCCGGGAAGCGGCGCCGTGGACGGCGGTAGAGCGCGCGTTGTTTCGCGATCTGTGTCGCTTTGCCGCGTCTTTGCTCGAACAGGCGCGGCTGGCCGGGGAAGTGCGCGATCTCAAGGATGAATTTTCCTCCCTGATCGAAGCCATGCCTTCAGCCATCGTGGGCGTGGATTTGCTCGGCACGGTGGCGATGTGGAACGGAAAGGCAGAGAAGGTTTTCGGCCTCGACGCGGATGAGATGATGGGCCGGGTGTTCTGGGAGTCGGTGCCGGAATTCACCTTCGTCGAGGAAGGGATTAGCCGTATCCTCCAGATGGCGCCGGGGTCCACTTTGGATTTTGATTTGCAACCCTATCGGACCCGCGACGGCCGGCAACTTTACTTGCGCGCCGCCTTGTTCACTTTGTTCGGATCCGATCGCGGAGAAGTGGCGCTGCGCATCGACGACGTGACCCATGCCGAGGAACTGCGCCAAAAGCTGGCGCTTTCGCAGCGCCGCGCCTTGCAGGGGGCGTTGCTGGCGGCGGCGGGCCATGAGCTGCAAAACCTCCTGACGGCGGCGCAGGGAAGGCTGTGGCTGGCGGAGCAAAACGTCGGAGCGCAGGACCCGTTGCGGACGGAATTCGAGGCCTTGCGCGCGGTGACGGGCAAAGCCGCCACCGCCTTGGGCCGTTTGCTGGCGTTGTCCGGCGAACCGCCTTCAGGTCGCGGGTGCTTCGAGCTGCGCGATGCTGCGCTGGAGGCCGTGGAACTTTGCCGCCGCACCTTCGGCCCTTCGGTGGCTTTTTTGTTGCGCGAGGAAGACGGCCCCACTTTCGTCGACGCCAACCGCCATCAGGCGGAGCAGGCGATTTTGAACACCTTGCTCCATGCCCGGTCCGGAATTCCCGAAGACGGCGCCTTGGTGGCCCGCTTGCAGACTTGTGATCCTCCTTCGGGCCGGGATCGCGGCGCAGGATGGATGCGGCTGCGGGTCGAGGCCAAGGGGGGAACGGAAAGTCCCGGGGAGCCGCCCGCTTCCGCCTTGGGATGGACCGTGGCCCGTGCTTTGGTGGAGGAATGCGGAGGGATGGCCGGGGAGGGGAAAACCGCCGACAAACTCCGCAACTAAAATCTCGTTTTTCCCTTGACGGCTTCGGCCCCGGATGGGAATGCCGCGGACTCGGGGCGCATTGAGCATGGACAGGGCCGGATCTGGGTGGTGCAATCCGACCCCTCCGCGCGCGAAACCGCCCTGAACCTGCTGTGCAAGCTGGACTACCAGACCGAGGGATTCGCCGATGGCGCCAGCGCCGTGCATCGGCTGGAATCCGGCGCCGCCTGCGACTTGGCCGTGTTGGACTGGGATTTGCCGATGCTCAGCGGTAAGGACGCGGCGGCGGTGCTCCGCGCCATGCGGCCCGGATTGAAGCTGATTTTCGTGGGGACGCCGTCCAAGGCTTCCCGTGCCGGCATTCCGCCGGACGCGATTTTGCTGCCCCGCTCCCACCGCGTGGATGAATTCGCCGCCGCTGTGCGCGCCGCGCTAAAGGTCGGCTGATCGCCGTCGAAGCTATATTTAGGCGCCGAAGCGCGCGCTTCGAAAAAAAACATCCATGGCCGCCCTTTCCGAAGAAGAAAAAGACCTCATCGCCCAGGCCCTGCAATTTTATTTGCAGCAGGCCAGCGGCCAGCTTCCGCCCCAATCCTTGCAGCAATTGATGGGGATGGCGAAAAAAATCGTCGCCAAACTGGATCAACCCGATGTAGGTGGCGGCTCAAAAGCCGGGGGACCCCCTCCCGGAATTTCGGAGGAATGGTTCGAAAAGGTGTGCCAAACCTGTTCTCAACTCACCGCCACGGGTTGCGCCGACAAAATCACCGTCAAGTTTCCGGGGAAATGCGATCCCATCCTGAAATACGAGCGGAGCAAGGTCGTCCGCTGAAACCAAAACCGCAACGGGTTTCCCGCGACGCCGCTAAAGCCCCGGAGGAAAAAGGGGTGCTGCGCGCCCGCGTGGTGCGCGAGGGCCGCTTCCTGTTCGCCCTGGTCGAGGAGGGCGGGCGACGGACAAAATTCATTTTGCCAAAATCCCATCAAGGCGGGGCCAAGCCCGGCCAGCCCGCGCTGGTGAAACCCTTGGGCCGCAACGGGCCTTTCGGCTTCCCGGCCGCCAAGGTGTTGAAGGGCGTCCGGCACGAGGCGGCTTTTTCCGAGGTGTCGCAAGCCTTCTTCAAGGAGAAGGGTTTGCCCCACGGCTATCCCAAGCGGGCCATGCACGAAGCCGCGCAAAGTCCCGAGCCGGTATGGGAGGACATGCGCGGCCGCATCGATCTGCGCCCGGTCCACATCGTCGCCATCGATCCCGTGGACGCCAAGGATCACGACGACGCCATTTCCCTGGAACGCCTTCCCGACGGGCGTTGGAAGCTGGGCGTGCACATCGCCGACGTCAGCGAGTACGTGCCCCTGGACAGCGCCCTGGACGACGAGGCCGCGCGGCGCGCATTCACCCAGTACCTGCCTTGGACCGCCGTGCCCATGCTGCCCCAGCGGCTTTCCGGCGATCTATGCAGCCTGTTGGAAGGCCGAGAACGCCTGGCCTTCTCCTGCCTCATGGAAGTGGGACGCGATGGGGAATTGCTCCGCTACGAATTCGCCGAAACCTTTATCCGCGTGGCGCGCTTCTACTCCTACGAGGAGGCGCAGAAAATGCAGGAGCGGGGCGAACCCTTTCTCGGCCTGCTCTGCGAGTTCACCGACATGATGCTGCGCCGCCGCAAACGGGAGGGCTATCTCGAGTTCTCCCTGGCTGAACCCAAGGTGGTGCTGGACGCCGATCGCCAGCCGGTGGACATTCGTCCCGGGACGCGCGTTCCCTCCTACGGCTGGATCGAGGAATGCATGCTGCTGGCCAACCAGGCCGCCGCAAAACATTTGCACCGCCATAAACTCCCCGGCCTGTACCGCGTGCACGAGCAGCCCGATCTCGCCGTGGTGGAGGAATTGTGGACCAACACCGCCTTGGCCAAGGACGGCGAGACGCGCGCGGCCTTCAGCTCGCTGCGCGAAACGGGAGGATATCTCAATCCCGCCGTGCAGCAATTCTACGTCCGCCTGCTCGATTCCGGGCGCGGGGCTTTGCCGCCGGCGGTGCAGCGGCGCGTGCTGCAAAGCATGAAAAAGGCGTTGTACGACAGCGAGCCGCTGGGCCATTTCGCCCTGGGATGGCAGCATTACGCCCATTTCACCTCGCCCATACGCCGCTACGCGGATTTATGGACCCATCGGATGATGAAGATTCACTTGCGGGGGGAAAAGCCGTCGCGCAACCTGCAGACGCGGGCCCTGGCGGTGGCCGGGCAGGTTTCGGAACGCGAATTGGTCATTCAGAAGATCGAACGCAAAGCGATGAAGGTGGCCATGGCCTGGGTGTTCCGGACCTTGGTGGGCAAGGAATTCATCGGCGAGATCAGCGGCGCGGAGAATTTCGGGCTGTTCGTGGCCGTTTCGGATCCCTATGGCGAAGGCATGATTCCCGTGAACCGGCTGCGTGACGACTATTACGAAATCGACACGGGAACGGGGCATTTGGTGGGCCGCCGACACGGCCAGCGTTTCGAATTGGGCCAGCGCGTGAAAGTGCGCGTGGCGCGCAGCGATCCGTTTTTGGGGCAAATCGATTTCGACTTCCTGGGAAGGCCATGAGCCTCGGCAACGCGCTGGGTTATCTCACCGTCCTCCCCATTCCCTACAAGAAACACGTTCCGTTAATCCGTTCCATCCACTATTTCCCTTTCGTCGGAGCGGGGATGGGAAGTATCGCGGTGCTTTTTTTTATCGCGTCGCGGCATGTGCTGCCCGACGTCTTGAGTTGTTTCCTGGCGGTCGCCGCCCTGGAGGCCATGGGTGGTGGGTCTTCGCTGCGGGGCTTGGCGGAAATGGCGCAGGGTCGCCAAACCTTTCCGGGGCATGGATTTGATTCCGGTTTCAAATTGGAAAAGCGGGGGCTGGCCATCGCCACGATCGTCGTGATCCTGAAGGTTTCCGCGCTGGCGGTTTTGCCCAGGGAATGGCAGACACGCGCCGTGTTCATTCTTCCCGTGCTCGGCCGCTGCGCGCAAGTCCTGGTCTTCATCCTCAGCCCGCATCGCCTTCCCGAAGCTTTCGCAGGCGATCCGGCCATCGCCCGCCGCCGCGTGCGCGCCGGTTTTCTCAGCCTCGCATTGTTGCTGCTTCTGTTCCTGTTCCCCTGGCGCGTGGCGCTGCCGGCCCTGGCCGTGTTCGCCGCCGTCGCGGGTTTGGGGTTGAAGTATTGCAATAAACGTTTCCAGGGGCTGACCTTGCAAACCGTGGCGTTGATTTCGGAAATGGGGGAAACCTCGGTGCTGTTGTGCTTGGCCGCCATGGCCCGGGGCCAATTGCGATAAACGGTTTTTCATCAGGAGCAACCATGCGAATCAAACTTTCCCGTGCCGCCTATGGCCTTCTTTTTGCCATCGCACTTCCGTCGCAAGTTCGGGGTGACGCTCCGGCTTCCGGGACGTCCAGTGATTCAACCCGGGGCCTAGAAACAAAAGCGACCGACATCGGAATGGATTGCGAGGCGCCGGATTTCAGCTTCAAGCGGCTGACTCCCCGCACCTTCATCCTCTTCACCATGGCCAGGAATCCGGGGCGGTTCAAGGTGGACATCGTGGCCCTGGACGACAGCCACGGTTTGCGCAAGGACACCTTGATCCGGGTGGACAGTAATGTGGCGGCCATTCCCGCGCCGGGAACGCCGCATGACGTGTTCTTCGAAAGCCTGAAGCCGGTGTATTCCAAGGGTGGGCGGGTGCGCGTCGCCTATGAAGCGGTGAATGCCCGCGGGAGTCCGGATACCTGCGTCTGTTCCGAAAGGCGGCGCGGGTTCCGGCTGGTCACCGTGGTGCCGGAACATCAAATCGACTTCAACGTGGGGAGGCTTTACAATCTCGAGAAGAACGGAAATTGGGACGCTTCGGCCGAATTCGGCATCCATTCCTATTCCCATTGGACCCATCAAACCGCCAGCATCCTGGATTTTCATTTCGCCTCCATCGGGCGAATCGATTCCGCCTCCGACACGGGCGCGGCCGGCGGTCAAATCAGCAATCCTTTTCTCAGCCGCGCGGGTTCGCTTTCCATGGATCTTTTGCTGGAGTCGTCGCCGCAATTGGAACACCACCCTCATCCCATTTGGGTTTACCCCTTCTTCCTCACCGCCGGCATGGGCCTGAGGACGCCGCCGGGGGCAGCCCTGGATCTCACCACTTTGCGGCCCCGCTACGTATTCGGATGGGGCGCGCGCATCGATGACTACAACGTGGGTGGGGCGACTTTGGAAATGCCCAGCACCTCGGGTTGCCTACGGTTCCTGATCGCCTACGATCGCTTCTGGGAATGGGAGTCGGTGAGCGGAGCCAACACGGTTTCCTACAACAACTATTGGCGGCTGGTGGTGGAAGGGGAATTGGAAATTCCCGGCATCGGCGGCAAGAACCTGAAGCCGGCCCTGCGCGGGTTCATCGACGCCCCCCTGCATTCCATACCGCTGGCCTCCGACATCGACTTTTTCCGGCCCCGGGCCACACCGGGCTTTGCCCGGCGCAACAGCCCTTCCAAAGTCAGTCTCAGCCTGTTGCTGCATGTAGACGTGGAAGCCTTGAAAACTTTGTTCAGCGTGCATTGAGGGTTTGATGCCGCGATCCGCGTCGATCCGGTTTTTGGGAATCGCCTTCGGCCTGTGCTCGCCTTTGACCGCCGCCCCTTGCGATTCCACCTCGGGTCTTTTCGACACCTTGGAACAGGCGGCCTATCGCTGCGTGCTCGCCTACGCAAGCAATGCGGAGATCCAACATGCCCTGCCGTGCGATTCGGTGTTTTTCGACTCCTTGCAATTCCTGACCGATTATTCCGCCCGGGAAAGCCGCAAGGCCTTCGTCGCCGTCGACCGGATCGGAAAAAAGCAATGGGTGGTTTTCCGGGGAACCAATACCCCGCACGATTGGCTGGTGGATGGGGATCACGGCCTCGTTTTCGATTCCGTCTTGAAATTCATGGTCCATCGCGGATTCAAGGAAGCGGTGGACGGATTGTACGCGCAAATCCGGCCCCAACTCGATCCCGATTTCGACATCTATGTCGCGGGTCATAGTTTGGGCGGGGCCATTGCGGTGTTGACCGCGGCCCATATCCGCATGGATTCGGCGTTGGGGCCGCGTCTTCGCCGTTGCTTCACCGTGGGGCAGCCGAAAGTCACCAATCAGGAAGGGGCGGAGGCGTTGCGGGCGCTGCGGCTTCCCCTGTTGCGCGTGGTCAATAATCTGGATCCGGTTCCGCGCGTGCCACCGGCGGATTTTTTCTCCGTATTCGCGCAGGCGCCGAATTTATCCTCCGTCGATTCCCGATCGGTTTTGGTGGAGCGCCTGCCGGACTTTTCCCGGGGACTGGTCGACTATCTGCCGGAATGGTCGCTGCGCCCGTTTTACCGATCGCATTATTTCACCCATGACGGGCCGGCCGTGCATTTAAGCCGGAAAGGTATTCCGGATTGTCGGGAGGAAGAGCCGTTGAACGATTGGATGAATCCGGATATTTGGATACGCGGATTTCCGGATCATTCCAGCGTTGCCTACGATTCTTTGCTTAGCCGCCTGGCGGGCCGTTTCGGCGCCGCGGACAGCTTTCACATTCGACCGCGTCCGACCTGGATCAATCCCCCGTCGATTTTTTCCCCTTACCCGGAATTGAAATCCGCTGCCAGGGATGCCTTTCTGATCGACGCAGGAAAAGCGGATCCGGCGGATTATCAGGTGCGCCTGAATTCCCTGGCGGCGGACGGCGCGGGTTTGCGGCGCGTTTTGGCGGAATCGGTTATCGAAGCCGGTTCGGCGCGCAGGCTGGAGATCCGCTCCCCGGAGCGCCTGATGGAGGATAACGGTTATATCCGATACGAGTGGAAGCGCCTGCACTCACCCGTTCCGACGGTTCCGGATCGGGGCGCGTTGCTGTTGCAGCCGAGACCCGGCCATATCCTGCAATTCTGGGGCGGAATGGATGCGGGAAAGTTGTCGATGTGGAGAGGGGAAAATTATCATCCCGATTTCAGCCTTTACGCCGGAAGCCGATGGCTGACCTGGCTGTCGGGATCCGCCGACCTGCGGTTTTTTTCCATCGCCGGGCGGGACATGCACGCGTTCTTCTTTCCCTCCGCGAACGACATGAATCCGCTGTTGCGGGGCACCGTTTTTCGTTCCGACTTTTATGCCGATGCTTGGCTTCCGGGGCCGCAGGCCTTGGTGCCCGGGCTTTCTTCAGGCTTCGGCTTCACCTCCACTCCGGATGGGCGGCCCGGGCAGGTGGAACTGAGGCCCAGGGTTTTCCTGGGCGTGGAAACCCCGCGGAATTTTTTCCCCGAGGAATGGCTGCGCTACCGGCTGGCCTTCGCTTACGATGCTTTGTGGAAGCCTTCGCCCTATCGCTGGGATTGCTCGGTGCAAGCCGATTTCCATTTTCCCTGGCTGCTTTATCCCGGCTTCAGGCTGGACGTGGATCTTCCCTGGAATTTTTCCGGCCCGGCCTCGTTCCGCGCGGCCTTCCTGGTGGGCATGGATTTGGGAGCCGTGGCGTCGGTTTTCCGGGGGCGGTAACCACACCCCCCCACCCCCACACCAAACATAAAAGGTTTGGGAGGGGGTGAGTGGGTTTTGGGTCTTATGGAATGAAGGATAATGCGCCGTCAATAAAACAAGCTGAGACCTTCCCCTCTCCATGCGTTTAGGCATGGAGAGGGGCTAGGGGTGAGGTCATTCGAAATCGTAGATCTTCACCTGCGTCCACAGATGGCTGATGTTCCGGAAGGCGTCGTGTACGGGATCCACCTGATAGGCGTCATGGCCGGCCAAATCGTCGAAAGCCGCCACCAAGGCATAGGAATAGCTGCGGTCGATGATGGGGCGGTCGGTGGCGGCGGGTTTGCCCAGCCAACCGTGCTTCACCGATTTGATCGTGGTCAGGGAGGTGGCGCCGGCTACGAATTGCTTCCGCTCCACTTCGGTAATGCCGGGCTTCAGCCAGAAATAAACGCAATGGACGAACATGGTTTTCCTTTCTAGGTCGCGGCTTCGCGCCATAGGGATTGATAGAAATTCCAGAAGCCCTCGGCGGCGCGCGCATAGGTGAATTCCCCGGCGCGGGTCCGGGCGGCCTCCCGATACCTGGCCAGGCGCGCGGGATCCGCGGCCAGCGACAGAATGCCGTCGCGCAGGGACCGGAGATCCCGGTTCCGGAAAATTTCGCCGCAAATTCCCGGCAGGACGATTTCCTGGGGACCGCCGACGTCGCTGACCAAAGCGGGAAGGCCCGACGCCAGGGATTCGATCACGCTGTTGCCGAAGGTGTCGGTGAGACTGGGGAACACGAACAGATCGGCGGAGGCGAAGGCGCGCGACAACTTTTCTCCCGACAGCACGCCGGTGAAATGGGCCCGACCGCAGGGGCGCAACCGGTTTTCCATCTCGGCGCGGTAGGGCCCGTCGCCCACCATGATCAGGCGCAGGTCGGGTTTGCGCAGCAAGGCGGCGAAGAATGCGTCCGCCAGCGCGCCGAGGTTTTTTTCAGCGGAGACGCGGCCTACGTAGAGCAGTAGGAATCCGTCGCCGGGAATTCCCAGCTCCTTCCAAATCCCGGGGCCGCGGAGATCGGGATGGAACGCGACCAAGTCGACGCCGCGCGGCAGCTTGTGGATGTGCGGCTTGGGGACGCCCATGGCCGCCACCTTCTCCCGATAGGCTTCCGAAGGCACGATCACGGGTCCGGCCAGCCGCGTGGACCATTTCGTCCAGCTTTGCACGAAAAATTTTCCGAAGCGGTGCTTCATCAGCATTTCGCTATAGATGAGGATGTCGGTGCGGTAATGCGACAGCGTTTTGATGCCGAGGAACTTGGCCGCGATCAGGCAAAGTCCGGTTACCGGTCCCGGCGTTTCGAACTCGACGATGTCCACGGGGTGTTCGCGCAGGAAGGCGAGAAAAGCATCGAGGCGCAAGATGGCGAGTTCGCTGTGGGAATAGCCCGCCTGATCCGCCGAATAAACTCCCGGCGCGAGGATCACGGCATCGTCCGGCCCTTCGCGCCGGGGCGCTTTGGTATGGAATGCCGCTCCGAACAGGAAGACGTTCTTGCCCCGGAGGCGCAACTCGCGCAACTGGATGCGCGAAGCCAGGGCGATGCCGTTCACCTCGTCGAGATTGTCGCCGACGCAGGCCACCCAGGGTTCGGCGCGCGGTCCGGACGCGGCCTTGGCGGCGCGGTATTCGCGCCGGGCGCGCCGGAGGGCCGGGAGGTTCCGCACCAACTCGCGGAAGAAAAAAAATACCAGGCCCGACGCGCCCCGGAAGCCCATGGACCGGTGCGTACGCGGGGCGGGGGAGAGGTCGATCGGGGCCGTGGGCGCGGGAGAAATCGCAGCGGACATCGGGTCAAAAACATAACTTTTGCGGGATCCGGAATTCCGCCATGGTCTTTCTCGATATCAACACTTTCCATGGGCCCAAGGCCGGCGGCATCCGCACCTACCATCAGGCGAAGCTGGATTGGTTCGGCGGCCAAAGCGAGCACGCGTATTGCCTCATCCATCCCGGATCCGGCTACCGCGTGGAGCGTCCGTCGCCTTCCGTTTATTCGATCCAGGTTTACGGCCGCGCCCTGACCCGGGATCCGTCGGGCTATCGCCTGATCCTCGATTATTTCCGCGTCTACGCCTGGATCCGGAAATTGCGGCCGCAGGTGATCGAGGCCGGCGACGCCTGGTTGACGAGCTGGTTCTGCCTTTTCCTCCAGGCCACCGGCCTGTGGCGCGGTTTACTGATTTCCTTTTATCACAGCGATCCCATTCCCAGCTATGTACGCCCCTGGGCCGGGCGCTCCTGGCTTCGGCGTCCGATCGCCGGGATCGCGGCGTTCCTGTTCTATGCCGTCCAGCGTCGATTCAATGTCACGGCCGTGGCTTCGCGCGCCATGGAGGATTCGTTGCGCCGCCACGGTGTGTCCCGGACGCTGCGATTGCCTTTCGGCGTCCCGCCGGTTTTTTTCGATCCTCCCGCTCCCCCGGAGCCGCTGCGGCGGATGGGAAAGTCCGGCGCACCGTTGAGATTGTTGTACGCCGGGCGGCTGGATCGCGACAAGGGCCTGGAATTGCTGCTGGAAATACTGCCCGTTTTAATCGACGATCCCTCTTTCCGGATCACCGTGGCGGGGCGAGGAGCCCTCGCGGATCGCTTTGAAGCCGTGAAGCATGATCGTTTCCGCTTCGCCGGCTTTGTCCCCGGGATCGACGCCATGGCGGCACTTTACGGCTCGCATGACGTTTTGCTGGCACCGGGACCGCATGAAACCTTCGGACTGGTCGTGCTCGAAGCCATGGCCGCGGGCTTGATTGCGGTGGGGCCGGACGCGGGCGGAACCGGGGAATTGCTGGCGGAAACCGATTCGCCTTTCCGGTTCCGGACCAACGACGCGGAGGACTTCCTGGAAAAAATCCGCGCGGCCGCCGCGGCGGATTTGCCAACCCTGTCAGCCCGGCATCGCGAAGTGGCCCTCAGGTACGGATCCTGGGACGAGGCCGTGGCGCGCATGGTTTCCGCTTGGAAGGAAAGGGCATAATGGACGATTACAGCCGCGACGGGATCCTGCTGGTTTCCCTGCACGATGTGGCTCCCGTGCATTTGGAACGCCTGCGCCGGGCGGAGGCCCTGTTCAAGCGTCTCGACATCCGCGCCGTGCAATACCTGTTCGTACCCGAATTCCACGGGCGTTATCGCGCTTCCGAGTTTCCCGAATTCCTGGAATGGTGCCGCCGGGATCGCGGATTCAGCGAAGGCTTCGACGCGCAATGGTGCCTGCACGGCTATTACCATCAGGAACGCCGCGACGAAAAGGCCGCCGCAGTCAATTTGACTTGGGAGGAACGCCTCAAGCGCCGTTTTCTCACGGCGGGGGAAGGCGAATTTCTCGTCCTGGATCCCGCCGAACAGAAGCGTCGCCTGGAAGCCGGCCTGGCGGAATTCGCCCATTGCCTGACGGGGGTGAAGCCCGCGGGATTCGTGGCTCCGGCCTGGCTGTACAAGCCGGAGCTTTTGCCGCTGCTAAAGGAGTTCAACCTGCCCTTCACCGAGGGCCATCACCGCATCTTTCGCGTCAACGACGGCGCATCCCTTTCCGCCCCGGTGATCACCTGGGCCACCCGCACGTCCTTTCACAAGCACGGCTCGCTCTTCGTATGCCCGCTGCGAGCCTGGTGGTTCCGGAATTCCCCGCTTTTGCGCGTGGCCCTGCATCCCCACGATTTCGATCATCCCGAAACCGAAGCCAGCATCGAGCGGGTGCTCGCGAAATTGGTCCGGAGGCGATCGCTCAAGCATGCGAACAAGCTGGACTGGGAGCGCCTGCTTTTCGATTCCCGCCGCTGACGCTCAAATGCCGCGGTCCAGCACGGCGCGCGCGAGGATCGGGTAAAGGCTTTTCGAACGCGAAGCCTCCAAAGCCGCGCGCGTAAGCCGTGGCGCCAGGCGGCGATGATTGCTCGAACACCAATGCACGACGATGGCTTCCGCAGGCAGGGGAGAGGCGGGTCCGTAAAAAAAACGGAAGGTTTGGCTGGGAGGGATGGCATAAAAGAAATCCTTGCCCAGCCGATGGATGGCGCCGCCCTCTCCCGCGACCCGGTTCATAAGCATGGGACCCAAAGCGAAGCGCATGCCCGCATCGGTTTCGGGAATGAGCTCCAGCGCGCGCGTGAAAAAGACGCTACCGGGTTCGGAGCCCAGTGCGGCGTTGTTCAACTTTCGGGCGCTCCAGACCTTCATCAAGGCCCGGTTAGCCGCGTTCAATCCGGAATTATTCCCCAACCAGCGGCAATTGGCGTAGGAGAGCCCGTAGCTCAGGCCGAACAAGGCGGCCATGATCGGGAAGTCCCAAGTATACCGGCCCGCGACCCTGTCGTCGTCGCGTTTGAACACCTCTTCCTCGCCGATGAAGGCCGGATGGGTGAGAAACGTCCGGAACGATTTCAGGCTCAAGGTGTCGAAGTCGAGGTAAATCCCGCCTTCTCGATACAGGATGAGATAGCGGATGACGTTGCTTTTCCCCGCCGGGTAGGATGCGGAAATCTTTTCCAGCGCCTGGGCCGCCGAGCGCAACGCTGCGGGGAGATCCCGGATCCAGCCCGCCAAATCGATGGGGCGGAATTCGGCCTTGCGTTTCAACGCTTCCCAATCCGGATTTTTTTCCGGCGGATCCTGGAAGTGGACGACGAATTCGGCCCCGGGGTTTTCCTGGATCGCCGATTCCAGGGCCAGCCGGTAGGCGAAGGGGAAGGCAGGGCCTATCCAGATGAAGTGAAAACGGTAGGGGATCACGGTGGGAAGGGTAAAAACTCCGGGTAATGCCGCGTATAATAGAAGCATGGTTTTGCGGTTCCTCTTCCCGGTTTACTTGGCTTTCGGCTGGGCCGCGGGCCACGGCGCGGAAGATTCAGTCGTCACCAGGCATCGGCGCCTGATCCTGGAATCGTGGCGAGCCCGCGTGGAGGAAAACGGGGGCGTGCACGCCTGGACGCCACAACACGCAGGCCTCCGGGTGTTCCAGGAATGGGCCGCTTTGCTGACCCTCGCCCGCGATTCCGGGGCGGCGGCTCGCGACCGACTGGGAAAATTCCTGGAACATTATGCCGCAGACGGTCGCATCCGGCCCTTGGGGCATCCGGGAACCACCTTGCCCGGCCCTGGCCGGGAAGGCGATTTCGACATGGCGGCCATGAATGCCGTGTCCCTGGTGGAACTTTTCCAAGGAGATCGGCTGCGGCTTACCGATCGCGCTTATTCCTGGCTGATCCGCGAAGTGATCGGGACCTTCGGGGAAATCCCCCAAGCGGATTTCAATGTGGCCTTTCTGCGTTTTCCGGAAACGGAAAATCATCTGTTCATGATGGAAAGCAGCCGCTTCCTGATGAACGAACTGTTGCGCGACAATCCGCGTGGGTTGGCGGACATCTCACGGTTGCGGGACTCGCTGGGCCGCCGCCCCCCTGCCTCCCTTGGCGGACAACGGGTCTTCCTGCTCCGGCGCATGCAGGACGTGCTGCTGAGGGGATTTTTCGAGTTCAACGCCAAGGTGTACCAGCGTTTCACCGCGCAGGCGCTGGACAACCTCTTTTCCTTCGCGCGCGATTCCGCCGTGGCCGCGGGCGCGGGCTGCGTCCTGGACTATCTCTCCGTCACCTTCGCTCTGCAAAGCCTCGCTTCCATCCGCCACGGTCCCTACCGCCGCTCCTCCGAAACCTACGGCGATCCCCGGCTCGCGGATCGCGATCCCCTGTGCAGCTTTTTCGCCGTCCAAACCGGCATTCACCCTTGGGATCCCGATCCCCGTCGCGGATTCTGGCGACGAAACGACGCCCACGCCTCCACCGCCTTGTACTCCCTGCTGCTTCGCTACCGCGTCCCCGCGCTCCTGCTCGATTGGATGCGCAGCCGCCCCGGCGAATACGAGGCTGTTTTCCGCTCGGGCCATTTCGGGCGGGGCGAAAATGCGCCGGTGACGGAACGGTATACCGGAGGGCCGACCTATTTGCTCAGCGCCGGCGGGCGCCATGAAAGTTATGCCGGAGCCAATTTTCCCACTCTTGCGCATTGGCCGCGCGGCCCATGGGTGTACGATGCCATGGCGGTGCCCGGCTCCCTGATTCTTTACCCCCCGCCGGAAAAATTGGAGCTTGAAGAGGATTTGATTCGCACCCGGACGGGCTGGGACGGGGATCAGCTCGCCTTGCATCGAAGATTTCTTTTCGCCTACGCGCCCGCGCGTTCCTATGAAAGCCGGGAATGGCCTTTCGCCGTTCCCGCAGGAAGCTGTCCCGATTCCACCCGCTACGAGATGCCGGCTTTTTGGTTCCGCTTTTGCGATCAGTCCGCCCGGGGCGTATTCCTGGTGTTTTCGAAAGTGAGGCCTCGGGGCGCATGGCCCTGGGCCTACGGGCGTTTCGTGCGCGGCGGATTGGAAGTCGTACCTGCGTCCGAGGCTATATCGTTACGGCGATTGATCGCGGGTATGCTGGAAAAAAACGGTGCCGACTCCACATCCCCGCACTCGGCCGTTTATCAGGCCTGGGACGGGAGCCGCCTGGTTCTCAACGCCCATTATCGTTCCGGCAAACCCGGATTCCTCGCCGCCGCGGATCCCGAATCCTCGGCGCTATTGCCGGACTCGGGGTGGCCCGGGAGTTGGGGCGGGGAAGCCTTGGTTCAGGCGAGGCTTTTATCCCCTCGTTCCGCCTGGTTGGCGGCGGTGGAAAATGGGAAATTGCGGTTCCGAAACCCCGAAACCGGTCAGATGTTGGAGGACGATTTCCGGGAGTGGTGGCGGCCGGTGAGGTCCTCGCCTCACCCCTAGCCCCTCTCCATGCCTAAACGCATGGAGAGGGGAAGGTCCAATGAATTTTCACATGTCGGTAAAGTATACCCCAGCCATTCCCCCCCTCTCTATCCGTTTAAGGATGGAGAGGGGGGGTCGGGGGGTGAGGGGTTCAAGGCATATAGATTGTTACCCGATGTCTTTCCGCTGGCCCTTTTTCTTCTGTTTCGCTTTTGGAGTTTCGCATTCCGCGCCCTACCATTGGTCGCTCATGGATCAACAGCGCCTTCCCTCCGAGGAGGTGCTGTGGATGACCCAGGACGATCTCGGGAACAAATTCTACGCGGGCCGCAAGGGGCTGTCGGTGGTGCGGAAAAACGGCGACTTTCGCATCCGGACGCGGGAGAATACCGGAGGGGCCTTGGGTTCCGATTCCATCACCGGACTGGCCTTGGACCGGTATCGCGCGCTGTGGATCGCCACCGACGGCGGGGGCCTCAGCGTGCTCGACGGCGAAAAATGGACGCATTACACCCGTGAAAACACGGCGGGCGGGCTTCCCGATGACGGCGTGCTTGCGTTGGCCTTGCGCGGTGAGGAATGCTGGGCGGCGACGCGCAATGGCTTCGCCTTGCTGCGGGGCGGCGTGTGGACCCCCTATACGGGCGATCGAATTTCCGGCCGCCTGCCGAATCGCGTGGTGACGGCCTTGGCCGTGGATTCCGCCGGAGACAAATGGCTGGGCACCATCGGGGGCTTGGTCCGATTTACCGGATCCTCCTGGACCCGATTCACGCGCGAGAACACGGAAGGCGGGTTGCCGCATGACGGCGTCACCGCCCTGGCGGTGGATCCCAAGGGCGCGCTATGGGTGGGAACCCAGGCCGGATGGGCGCGCCGCGATCGCGCCGGCAAATGGACGAACTTCCGATCCGCCGCCGGGTTGGGGGACTTGGCCGGCGAAGTGACCTATTCCCTTTCCATCGGGTCGGCGGGCGAGGTGTGGGTTTGCGCCAAGGGCGGAGCCGCGCGTTTCGCGGACGGGCGCTGGGAGCTTTTCACCAAGAACACGGCTCCGGCGCTGATGACGCGGTACGTGTATTACGCAATGCCGGGGCGCGAGGGCGAAACCTGGTTCGCCACCGAGAAGGGCGTGGTCGCCATGACGCCGGTGAAGGAAGAAGACTAATGCCTCACCCAGGTAAACGAGAAAACCGCGGGTAACGAATCATTCACTACGCCGACGCCGCGGTATCCGATAATCTCTCCGCCCAAAAGGAATTTCGCGCCTTTCTTCTCGAACCAGTTCAACTCCTGGAAAGCGGAAACTTTTTGCCGGTTCTCTTTGCGGACGAAACGCGTCGCGGTTTCGTTGTCGAAAGAAAATTCCAGTCCTCCGGGCATGGCGACCCCGCCCCAAGGCGCGATGTTCAGGGCTTTCAAGTCCTTGGGACGGAGCAGCGCGAGTTTTCCGTTTTCCTCGCGCAGGCCGTACCCGAATATCCCTTTCCCCTTCATGATGAAGTAACCGCCCTCGACGCGGCCCGAGGTGACCACATAGCGGTAACCGACGTCCATGAGCTTGGTGGCGTATTGGGTCAAATAGGTGTGGTCCATCCACCCGAACCCCTCCACGGCCAAGGTATCGCCGTTCACGGCCAGGCGTCCCTTGACCGTGGCCTTGGGGACATGGAAGAAAAGGCCGGCTTGATCGCCGTCCATCCGGAACAGGCCGTCGCCCCATACCGCGCCCGGATGCATTCCCGAGAAGGAGAGATCGAGAAGGTAAGAGATGCCGTTTTTCACCGTGGAAAAATGGACGCGATGTGATTTCGGGGGTTCGCCCTCGAAATAGATCTGTTGATGAATCGAGAGCCGTGCCTTGGCGGGGTCGAAGACGAGGTTTGTGGCCGGGTATTCCCGGGCCACGAAGTAGTTGCGTCCCCGGAATCCCATCAAGGCCAAATCGCTGCCGCAGGCCGGGTCCTTGATGCTGCCGAAATTGGCACGCGAGATGTTCAACTGGATCTGGATCCCTCCGTTCAGCCAAAGTTGGTAGGTCCAATATTCGTTGTAGGAACGGCTCGCGGGGGAATGGGGGCCGAGATCCCCGATGCTGTCCGGCCGGAGGCTACCAATGGGGAATGTGAGGGCCGAGGCGGGCCAGGCGAGAAAGGCGGTGAGGACGGTTGAGAGGACGATTGGATGCGAAAGCTTCATGCCCTTAAGGTACAAAGGGGGCCCGGTGTTTTTTTTGGGAGATGGGTCAATGAAATGTATGGACTTCTTTGAACCCGAAATGTTTGACATTCCGGGTCAGCAAAGTCAAGCCATGGGCGATGGCGGTGGCCGCGATCAATGCGTCGGGTAACAAAAGGCCGTGGGATTTTCCGTATTTGTTTTTCAGCGCTCCGGCGGATTGGGCGATGGCTCGCGTCACCGGGAGGGCTTCCAGTTTGAAAAGCAGGGCATCCACCGCTTCCGCCTCGCCGGGCCGGACCCCGGCCAGGATTTCAGCTTCCGTGATGACGGAATAAAACAATCTTCCCACCCGCAGACGTTCGGTCAGAAGATCGCGGACTTCGGTATTACCGCGCAAAAACTCGATCAGTATGTCGCTGTCTACCAGCAATCCCGTCATCGCGCCCATTCCCGGCGCAGGCGCCGGACATAGGCCGTGCCGGTTTCCTTGCGGTCATGCCAGATGCCGAAAGCCTTTTGGAAGGCGGCATCGCCCGAGCGCCGGCCATGCTCGTCCAAATACCGGTCCACCGCCCGCCGGATCAGTTCCGCCAGCGAGTGTTTCTCTTTGCGCGAAATTCGGTCGAGCCGGCCTTTTTGGGAGTCGTCCAGATAGATTTGGGTGCGTACCATGGCGGCCTCCAAGGCTTATACATCATAAGTATACATCACTTTAGGATAGGGGCACGAGGCCCTCTATGGGGCTGGTATCAGCGTGTGATGCTGAAAGCCCGGGTCACCCGCGCCCCCGGCGCTTTGGCTTCGAACAAATACAGCCCCCGCGCCATTCCGCCGATGGGAATCGAAATTCCGTCACTGGAATTCAATGCTCGGACTTCCACGATTTTTTTGCCGACGATGGTGTAAACGGCGGCGTGCGTATCCGATCTGCGCAACGAAGGGGGAAGGGTGGCGAAGAGGGTGAAGGGGGTGAGGCGGAGGGAGAGGGATGTTTGCGAACGTAAATGAGGTTCGACGGGAACCGTGAGTTCTTCAGTTGAGGTGAGAATGACGCCTCCGTTTCCCACGGCCACCAATTGCCCGGTCCCGGGGCCAGCTGCAGGCCCCATATAAATCACTGAATTCAGATTATTTGCCGTGATCCTGACATTTCTTCGAATTTGGCTTGGTGGTCCTAAAGTGAAGGTGACAAGGGTTCCAATCTCACCAACAACTACCCATTGTATGCCCGTTTTAGTCACCGACTTCAGAGAGGCAATACTAATGACAATATTTCCCCAGGTAATTCCATCCGAAGAATGAAGTACAGCCCCTTGAGTTACGAGGCCCACATGAATCATCCCTGCAGCTACAAACTGACCACCTATCCAAATCACGGAATATATATCCGCCGTATTGCCCGAGTTTCTGACCGCCCAGGAAATTCCATCCGGTGAAGCAAGTACAATGCCGCTAGTGCTGATACTGCTTCCATCACCCATCGCTATTAATTGGCTCCCAGTCCACGCCACGGAATACAAGCGTTGACGTTCCCCCGAATGTCGAGTAGTCCATGCGATCCCATCCGATGAGGTGAGAACCGTGCCCGAATCGCCCACGGCCACCAGTTGGGTATCCGTCCAAATCACGGAACGTAAAATCAATGAGGCTCCGGTTGTTCTTGTCGTCCAAGAAATTCCATCCGGTGAAGTGAGTGCTGCGCCGCCATCGCC
>JBGPFT010000009.1:0-20759 GCA_041483475.1 Fibrobacteria bacterium
CTTAGCGCCTTGGTATTTTACCTTTTTTTTTGTGTTGTTTTTTTATTTTTACAGGAATAGTTTCTTGGGGCCCCGGTGGGGGGTTGGGCAAACCGGGGGGTGCCCCCAACCGCCGCCTCTTCCACCGCCAACATGCAGGCGCGCGCCTTGAACCGACATTCGTCATATTCCGACTGCGGTTTCGAATCGGCCACGATGCCCGCCCCCGCCTGCGCGTAAGCCACGCCGCCCTTGAGCAGCAAGGTGCGGATGGCGATGCAGGAGTCGAGGTTGCCCCGGAAGTCGAGATAGCACACCGCGCCCCCGTAAATGCCGCGCCGCGTGGGTTCCAGCGCGTCGATGATCTCCATGGCGCGGATTTTCGGCGCTCCCGAAAGCGTGCCCGCGGGCAGGCAGGACATCAGCGCGTCCAGCGCATGTATCCCGGGTTTCAATTTTCCCCGCACCAAAGACACGATATGCATCACATGGCTCAATTTTTCCACCGCCATGAATTGCGGCACATGCACGCTGCCGTAGGCGCAGACTCGGCCCAAATCGTTGCGGCCCAAATCCACCAGCATCACGTGCTCGGCCGCTTCCTTGGGATCCGCGAGAAGTTCCGCGGCCAGGGCCGCATCCTCAGCTTCGTCGCGCCCCCGGCGGCGCGTTCCCGCGATGGGCTTGGTTTCCACCGCTCCGGCCTGCACTTTGACCAAGGTTTCGGGTGAGGCACCCACCACCTCGAAGCCGCCGTAATCGAGGTAATACATGTACGGCGAGGGATTGATGGCGCGGAGGCGGCGGTAAATTGAAATCGCGTCCGCCCCGGTTTTCGCCGAAAATCGCTGCGACAGGACGATTTGGAAAGCATCCCCGGCCCTTATGTATTCCTGGCATTTTTCCACGCCCGCCAGATATTGCGCTTGCGTCATGTTGGATTTCCATTCCACCCCTTCCGCTCCCCCTTCGGGGGCGGGGGGGGCGGACAGGATCTGCGATTCCGCAGACGCCCCCCGCAAATCCTTTTCCAACCCATCCATCAATGAAACAGCGCGCGCATACGCCGGCTCCAACCCGCCAAATTCATCGGGCATCACATTGGCCACGATGCGCAGGCGATGCTTCAGGTGATCGAAGACCACAAAGGATTCGTAAATCCCGAAATCCAAATCGGGCATGGAATAATCGTCGCGCCCGTTTTCGGGAACGCGCTCCAAAAGCCGGATGGCGTCGTAGGCGAAAAAACCCACGGCTCCGCCCGCGAAGGCGGGAAGATCGGGATCCTCGACGCCGCGGAAGCGCCCGAGAAAGGCGCGCAATTCGACCAGCGTATCGCCCTCGAAGGACTTTTTTTCCTTACCCAGGATTTCGATGCGGCGCCCGCGGGCGCGGAAGACATACAACGGGTCCCTTCCCAGGAAGGAAAAACGCGCCAGCTTTTCCCCGATTTCCACGCTTTCGAGCAGGAAGGTTCGGGCGCCCGGTAGGGGCAACCTGCGGGTTGCCCCTACCGGGCCCCGCAATTTCATCAAAGCCGTGATCGGCGTTTCCAAATCCGGCAGGAAATCCCGCGCCAGAGGGATGACATTGCCTCCCCCGGATCGGGAACGGACGTTTTCCAGCGATTGAATCACGGTTAAAACTCTCCTGAAAACCCCGGAATCAATAATAGTTTAGTGCCCATGCAGCCCTTCGTATCCTTTGTCCTCGGCTTGGCCGCGCTCGCGCTCAATGCAGCCGCACCGCCGGTCAAGGTTTGGGTGGAATTGCGCGACAAGGGTCCAGTAGGGGCAACCCGCGGGTTGCCCCTACTGGACCGCGCTTTCGAAGACGCCCCGATTTACGCGCCGTACCTGGAAAGATTACGCGCGGCCGGTTTCAGGCCGGAAATTTCCCTCAAATGGCAGAACCGGGTTTCGGGCTGGATCGCTCCGGCCGACACCGCGACCTTGGCCCGCCTGCCCATGGTGCGCGGGGTGCAGGGCATGCCCCGCAAAGCTCCGCGCGGCCCTTTGCCCAAGGCCGGGGCGTCCGCGGATTTCGGGGCTTTTCAATCTCTTTTCTCCGCCACCGGCGCCGCCGCCTTGCGCTCCGTCCTGCCCGCGAATCGCGGCCTGGGATTGCGCGTGGCCGTCATCGACGAGAGCTTTTATCTCGGCCATGAGGCTTTCGCGCATTTGTGGCGGCAAAATCGCATCGTCGATCAATGGGATTTCGTGGCGAACCAACCCGTCGCGGCCTTCAACTCCCTGGGAGCCAGTCATGGCGCGGGCGTGCTTTCGCTGCTGGGGGGGAAATCCGCAGACTTCGAGGGCCTGGTGCCGGAAGCGTCCTTCCTTCTTTACCGATCCGAGAATGATTTCAGCGAAACCTATGTCGAAGAGGATTACGTGGCCGCGGCCCTGGAACGCGCCGTGGATTCCGGAGCGCAGGTGATCAACATCAGCCTGGGTTACCGCTACGATTACTCCGATGGCAGCCCGAATCTTCCCTATTCCGATTTCAACGGGCGCACCCGGCCCTCCTCCATCGCCGCTTTGATGGCGGCGCGGCGCGGCGCGTTGGTCTCCATCGCCATGGGCAATGACGGACAGGCTCCGGCGACCTTGGGAGCCCCGGCGGACGCGGACAGCGTACTCAGCGTGGGCATCGTGGACGCCAACCTCAATCCTTGTTCCTACTCCAGCACGGGCCCCACCGCCGATGGGCGCATCAAACCCGAGCTGTCTTCCTACGCGCCTATCAGTTATTGCCGGGTCCCGCATGCCAATTCCGCCACTGATTCGGGTCTGATGTCGGAAAGCGGAACCAGCTTCGCCGCCCCCGTGGTGGCCGGAATCGCGGCCTTGCTCCGGCAGCTTCATCCCGACGCCCCGGCGCAGGACATACGCCTGGCGCTGATGTTCTCGGCGCGGCACGCCTCGCAGCCGGACAACCGATCCGGATACGGGCTGGCGAATGCCGTCGCAGCCCATCGCCTGCTTTCCTTGCGCATGGAAAACGGACTGGCCTTGTTCCGGCCGAAGGGTCGGCACACCGTTTCCTGGCTGCCCCGGTTGAATCCCGCCGGCGCATCCCTTTGGGATCTCCGCGGCCGCGCGCTTCCGGTAACCGGCGGGCCGGCCGGGCTCACCGTTTGGATCGAATCCGAATCGGAAGCCACGGGAGTTTATGTCTGGCGGGTGCCGGTTCAATGAAACCCGAGCCAGGTGATCCCGGTAATGTGGATGATTTGATTTCCCGCGACCTGCGACATCATTGGCATCCCGGATCCCAGATGAAGGATTACGAATCCTTCCCGCCCCTGGAAATCGCCGGAGCCGAAGGCTGCGAATTGATCCTCAAGGACGGCCGGCGCGTCATCGACGCGGTTTCGAGCTGGTGGTGCAAATCGCTGGGCCACGGCCATCCGCGCTTGCGCGAGGCCTTGTTCCGGCAGGCCGCCCGCTTCGAGCATGTGATTTCGGCCCATACGGTGAACGAAACCCTTTCCGATTTGTCCGCGGAATTGGCGACGCTATGCCCGCCGCTGGACAAGGTGTTTTACGGCAGCGACGGATCCACGGCGGTGGAAATAGCCCTCAAGCTGGCTCTCCATGCCCAACGCATCGCCGGACATCCGGAACGGAACCGGTTCATCGCCCTGGAGCACGGTTATCACGGCGAAAGCGGATTGGCCTTGGCCGTCGGCGATTTGGGTTTGTACCGCGAGCCTTATGCTTCGGTATTGCCGGAGCCCTATGTATTGCGCGGCCTGCCCTATGTCTCTTCGCCGGAAGATCCGGTTTTTAAGGACGCCGCGGTTTATTGGCCGGCCGTCGAAAAGCAATTGGAATCTTTCGCCGGCGCTGCCGCCCTGATCCTGGAACCGGTATTGCAAGGGGCGGGAGGCATGCGCGTTTACAGCCCGGATTTGTTGCCCCGCCTGCGGGAATGGACGCGGAAGCGGGGCGTATTCCTGATCGCCGACGAGATCCTCACCGGGTTCTGGCGCACGGGCAGAATGTTGGCCGTGGGCCATGCCGGAATCGTTCCGGACCTGATTTGCCTTTCCAAGGCGCTGACGGCGGGATGGCTGCCATTTTCCGCCGTACTCATTCATCCGGATATTTACGCGGCGTTTTATTCCGATTACGGCGACGGCCGCGATTTCCTCCACTCCAACACCTATTCGGGAAACGCTTTGGGGGCGGCCGTGGCGCTGGAAGCTTTGGGCATTTACCGCGAACCGGAATTTTCCGGAACCGTGGCCGCCTTATCGCGTCGCCTGGCGAAGAATTGGGAGCAGGTGGCCTCGGCCACGGGAGCTTTCGAAAACATCCGCGGCCTGGGCGCCGCGGTGGCCGCGGACTTGCACCTTCCCCCCGGTATGGAAAACCAACGCGTCGGCTTTCGAGTTTATCAGGAAGCCGTTTCCCGGGGCGCTTTGCTCCGGAACCTCGGAAACACCGTTTACTGGCTGCCGCCGCTGAATACCCCGCCGAAAATCCTCGACCGGTTGACGGAAATCACCATCGCGGCGGTGACGGCGGCCTGTTGTTAGATTTGCTGCCCCTGTTTCAAAGGATGCGGGCATGAAGCTTCTGGTTTTTTCCGAACGCGCGAGTTTCCGCAGGCAAGTCGAGGATTTGCTCACCTCCACTCCGCACCCTTTCGAGTCCTATTCGCTGGCCGATATCCTGGCCAAGGGCAAGGGCGCGACTTTCGACGGCTTGCTCGTCGATCATGAAAGCTGGCAGCGTTGCGCCTCGCTCCTGCGGTATTTCGACGCCCTGGACAACGTGAACAAAAGGCCGCTGCTCGTGTTCAGCAAAAGCAAGAAAACGCCGCTGCTCAAGCTGCGCCGCGTCAAGTCGGCCACGGTGAATTGCCCCGTGCCCGTCCAGAACGAGGATTTCTACTCCGCCCTGCAGCAAATGTCTTCCCCTCCGGCCGCCTAAGGGCCGCTCCGGCCGGCCGCCGGTTCCATGGAAAAACTTTGGTACGAACGGTGGTTCAGGGAGGATTACAAATCCCTGTATCCGCATCGCGACGAAGCCGAAGCCCTGGTCCAGGCTGACGCTTTGATCCGCGCCGTGACGGCGCGACCTTCGTGGCGCATCCTCGACGTAGGCTGCGGTTCCGGACGGCATGTGCAGGGCTTCCGCAAGCGGGGGTTTTCCCGCGCCTTCGGAATCGATTTGAGCCGGGTGCTGTTGCGCGACGCCGGCGCCGCGGCGGCCGACATGCGGCGACTTCCCTTCCCGGACGGGGCTTTTGATCTGCTCGGGTGCTTTTTCACCTCGTTCGGGTACCTTGTTACGTTCGAGGAAGATATAACGGTATTGCGTGAATTCGTGCGGGTGGCAAAGGCGGGCGAATTTCTCTTCCTGGATCTGCACAATCCGGAGCATGTCGCGCGCCATCTGGTTCCCAAGGATCAAGGAATTTATGGGGGAAGGGCGGTGGAACAGGAGCGCTTCCTGGAAGAGGATTGCGTGGTGAAGCGCATTCGCATCCGAGGGGCCGCCGGGGAGAAGGAAGAAGTCCATGAGGAACGCGTGCGGTTGTTTTCACTGACCCGGTTGGAACCCGTCATCTCGGGTTTGGGCCTTTCCGTTGCGGGCATTTTCGGCGACGAGCGCGGCGGGACTTTTTCCCCGGAATTCTCCCCGCGCATGGGCCTTTTGCTTCGGCGCGCGCCATGAAAATATCCCTGCAATGCCTGCCGACTCGGGATCCCGCCGCCCGGCATCTGGCGGATCACCCGGACGGATCCCCGCTTTTCCCCGGCGGTTCGCTGGGTTCGGAAACCGCCGCGCGCAATCGGGCCAAAGTTTTGGAAAGCTGGAGCGGGGATCGATCGGCGCTGCGAGTATGGCTGACGGAGCAGAACGGCTTCTCCGCTCTTCACGATGCCCAACGCCGGAATCTCGAAGCGGCAGGAAGCCCCGACGCCGTATTCATCCTGACGGGACAGCAACCCGCCTTGCTGGGCGGCCCGGCGCTTTGGTATTGCAAAGCCATGACTTGCGCCTCATTAGCCCGCGATCTCGGGGAAAAACTGGGACGCCCGGTGATCCCCTTGTTCTGGGCCGCGGGCGACGATTCGGATCTTTCCGAATGCAACGCCGTGGAATGGCTGGAATCCGGTGCGCCGGCATCCGCCTTGGATTTTCCGGATCCAAAGGAACCCGTTCCCATGAGCCTGCGGATGCTTCCCAAGTCCGGCATGGATGAATTGGGCCGCGCCCTGCGCGCGGCTTGGGGGGGGGAAATCTCGGCGTTGGTGGAATCCTGGTATCAGCCGGGGCGAAGCGTCACCGAGGCTTTCCTGCGCATGGCGCAGCATTTTCTGGCCCCCGAAGGTGTGCTTTTCGTCGACGGTTTTTCCGCTGCCGGCAAAGCGCAGCCTTTTCTGCATCGCTTGGCGCGCGCGGCCCCCGCTTTTCAAAAAGCCGTGGAGCGGGGTTCGGACCGCGCGCGCGCGGCGGGGTTCAAGCCCCAGGTTCCCCCGCGTCCCGGATCGGTTCCGGCCTTCATCCTGGAAAAGGGGATGCGCGCGCGGCTTTTCTTCTCCGGGACTGAGGAAAGCGCGAAAATTTATGTGCAGGGATCGGAAGGGCGGGATTTGCTTCCGGAATTAAAAAATCACCGCCTTCTGCACAGCGCCTTGAGCCGGCCGCTTTTGGCCGAAGAACTTTTTCCGGTACTGGGTCACGTGTTAGGCCCTACGGAACTGAGGTATTTCGCCCAGCTCGCCGACGCCTTTCCGGCTTTCAGCATGTCCGCACCGCCCTTGGCGCCGCGCCAACAGTTATCGGTTTGTTCCCGCGCCGATTGGGAGCGACTTGCGGCTTTGGGATTTCGTCCCGAGGATTTGCCGGAAATGGGACCGGCCCGACTGCGCGACCGGCTGGCGAAAAAAGCCTGGGACGGCCATCCTGCGGCCAAGGAATTTCCCGAAAAGGATTTTCTCGGTTTCGCATCCATGGTGAAGCATTACCAGGAGAAGTTTTTCCCCGGGCGGGGCCTAGATGCCGGATGGCGGCGCCTGGAGCGCGCCTTCGAACGCTATCGGGAAAACGCCCGCCACGAGGCCTTCGTCCATGACGGCGCGGAAACCTTCGCATCCTTTCAATCGCTTTTGCGCTGGCTCGGGAACGGCATGCAGGATAGGCATGTTAATCTTTTATCCCTGCGAAACGCCTTGGGCGCGGAAGGTTTCGCGCAACTCGCCGATGGGTTGCGCGATCCGGGCGGGGAAATCGCCGTGGCGTTTTACGGAGAGGAGGGCTGAATGGATTCCTTCGATTTCATGGCCATCGGGGCCCATCCCGACGACGCGGAGATTTACGCCGGCGGCACCTTGCTGCGCCTGCGGTCCTTGGGCCGGCGCGGAGTCCTGGTGGACGTCACCGACGGGGGCGCGGGCACGCGCGGATCAGCCGCTATCCGGGCTCGCGAGGCCAAGGCCGCGGCCAAGATGCTGAAGGTGGAACGGGTCTGTCTCGGCGAAACCGACGGCAAAGTGAAAAACACCTTGGAAGCGCAATGGAAACTCATCGCCGCGATTCGGCGCTTCCGGCCGCGCATTCTGTTCACCCATCACTTTTCCGCCGAACACCCCGATCACGCGCAATCGGCCGGACTCGTCAAGGAAGCCGCGTTTCGCGCCGGCCTGGGTAAGCTGGATTGCGAAGGCCAACCCTGGCGGCCCAAGCGCCTTTTCCATTTTCTCGGTATGGAGGAGCAGGCGCCGACGTTTTGCGTGGACGTCACGCCATATTGGGAGTCGAAGCTCCGGCTCATCGGCTGCTATGCCAGCCAAGTCCATAATCCCAAGGCGGGACGCTATTCCGGAAAAACCGATCTCGCCCGGCCTGCTTTCCTCGAAGCCGTCGAAATCCGCTCCCGTTATTTCGGCTCGCGCATCCGTCGGCGTTATGCCGAGGCGTTTTGGTGCAATGAAGTCGCGGAGGTGGCGGATCCGACTTCCCTGGGCGAGGAGCGCTTCCCTTCGGCAGGCTCAGGGCGGCGTCCTTGAGAATCGGCATCACTTGTTATCCCACCTTGGGGGGCAGCGGCGTGCTGGCCTCCGAGCTGGGAAAATTCCTGGCCCAGCGCGGACACTCCGTCCATTTCATCACCCTCGGAGTGCCTTACCGCCTCCGGGGCGAGTACCATGAAAATCTTTTTTTCCACACCGTGAAAATGGATCCGTATCCGCTGTTCGAGTTTCCGCCCAACGACCTGGCCCTGGCCGCCAAAATGCGCGAGGTGGCGGCCGCTGAAGAACTGGACGTGCTGCATGTCCATTACGCCATCCCGCATGCGGTGAGCGCCCATCTGGCGGCGCAAATGCTGCTGCCGCGCCGTCTGCCCGTGGTCACCACCTTGCACGGCACCGACATCACTTTGGTGGGGCAGGAGAAAAGCTTTTACGAAATCACCCGCTTCGGCATCGATCAAAGCTCCGCGGTGACGGCGGTTTCCGATTATCTGAAGCGAAGAACCGAGGAAATATTCCATCCGACCCGAGAAATCCGCCGTATCCACAACTTCGTGGACGCGAACCTGTTCCGCAAGCACCATGGCCCCTGTCACCGCGATTCCTTCGCCAAACCGGGACAGGTCGTGTACATGCATCTCTCCAATTTCCGCCCGGTCAAGCGGGTGGAGGACGTGGTGCGCGTTTTCGCCCGCGCCGCGAAGGAAATCGACGCGGTGCTGGTGATGGTGGGCGAAGGGCCCATGCTGGGGCGGGCCCGCGAGCTGGCGGCGGAACTGAAACTTTCCTCCCGCGTGCGCTTCCTGGGAAACCAGCAGGATGTACCCAGTTTGATGGGATGCGGGGACGTATTCCTTTTCCCTTCCGAATTAGAAAGCTTCGGTCTCGCCCCCTTGGAAGCCATGGCCTGTGAAATGCCGGTGATCGCCTCCAATTCAGGCGGCATTCCCGAAGTGGTGGCGCATGAAGAATCCGGATTCCTTTCCGAACCCGGAGACGTGGAAAGCATGGCGAAACACGCCATCGCGCTGGGGAAATCCCCGGAGTTGCGCGCCCGCATGGGCGCGGCGGGGCGAAAGCGCGCGCAGGAGGTTTTCCCTCCTGAAATAGCGGTGGCGCAATACGAGGCGGTGTATAAGGAAGTGTTGACGTAAAAACGCCCGGTTATTACAGCGTCCCCTTGGTCGACGGCACGCCCTGCACGCGCCTCGACGGCGACACGGCCATGGCGAGGGCGCGGGCGAAGGCCTTGAACAGCGCCTCGACGCAATGGTGTCCGTTGGTTCCGCGCAACAGGTCGAGGTGCAAATTCATCTTGGCGTTCTCGGCCACGCTGCGGAAAAAATGGGGGATGAGCTCGGTTTCCAAGTCGCCAATTTTCGCGGAGGGCAAAGCGGCATTCCACACGAAGGACATCCGGCCCGACAAATCCAGGCAACAGCGGGCCAGGGCCTCGTCCATGGTGATGTAATAGAAGCCGTAGCGCTCGAGGCCCGCCTTGTCGCCCACGGCCTGCGCCAGGGCCTGCCCCAGGCAAATGGCGATGTCCTCGGAGCTGTGGTGCATGTCGATATGGGTGTCGCCGGCGCAAGTTGCCGAAAGGCCGAATCCGCCATGCGCGCGGAACAGGTCGAGCATGTGATCGAGAAACCCCGATCCGGTTTGGATGTTTCCGCCGCCGGGCTCGTCGAGATTCAGCGTCAACTCGACGCGCGTTTCCTTGGTTTTGCGGGAGATGGAAGCGATGCGCATGGAAGGCCTTCCCGGCGATCAATAATAGGTGATCGCCCCGCCCAATATCCTGAACCTTTTTTGGGCCGGGATCAAGGTGGTGTCCCCGAAGGTCAATTCCACGCTTTTTTTGCGACTGAGGATGAGGGCGATGGTATCCGGATGCGTCACTTCCATCTGTTTTCCCAAAACCAGGAGTTGCTTCGACTCCGGTTTCCCCGCGCGTAAAACCCGGATCCACACGCTATCGATCAGGGGTTTCACCACCACCCGGTTGATTTCCTTGGCCGGAGCGGCCGCCTCGGTAGGGCGAACGGTGTCCGGACGCGCGATGGGCGCGGGTTTTGCCGCCGTATCCGCGGGAATTTCCGGACGCAGGGAGCGGCTTTCCGGCAAAGTATCGCCAACCGTGGGCGCCGAAGTCCCGCCGGAATTGAGGCGGGCCAGGAGCAGGAGCAAGGCGAACAGAAGCACGGCCAGGATGAGAATGAAGATCTGCCGATGGGCCAATACGTGGGTTTGGGAAAGATCCTTATAAGGGGTGACCGGGGCCGTGGAGGGAGCCCCCATTTCGGAGTTGTAGGCCTGCACCAGTTTCTGCACGTCGAGGCGCAAATACCGGCCCACGGATCCGAGCAGGGCGCGCACATAAGGGTCGCCCGGCAGCCGATCGTATCGGCAGGACTCCAGGGCTTCCAGCGCGGCGGTGGAAATCCGCAAATCGGCTCCGATCTTGGCCGCATCCACGCCGGCTGCGAGCCGAGCCGCGCGCACCATGGCGCCAGCCTTGGAGCTTTCCGGAGCCTGCTTTTCCGCGCCGTCTTCCATGGGGGCAAATGTACTAGAACTTTTTTTCAGTCGGCGCGATGCGGCTTGAGCAAACCCAGGGTGCGCTGCACGGGAAGGCCCATGACGTTGAAGAAACAGCCGCGAATCCCCTCCACCAGGAAAGCCCCGCGCCCCTGGATGGCATAGGCTCCCGCCTTGTCCAACGGTTCCCCGCTTTGGGCGTAAGCCGCAAGGTCGGCGTCGGACCAGGCGGCAAAATCCACTTCGCTTTTTTCCACACCCACGCCCGCGATCGCGCCGGCCCGCGCCAGCGCGATTCCCGTGTAAACCAAATGGATCCGCCCGCGGAGAAGGCGGAGCATTTCCAGAGCTTCCTCCGCATCCGCCGGTTTGTTTAATATCCGGTTTTCCAAAACCACCACGGTGTCGGCCCCGAGCACCAGGGCTTCCGGTTTTTCGCGGCTCACCTTCAAGGCCTTGGCCCGCGCCAAGGTTTCGGGCACCATCCCCGGATCCATTCCTTGAGGGGTGGTTTCATCCTCGCCCGAGGGAACGACGGTGAATGCGAAACCCAGCATGCGCAGGATCTCTGCGCGCCGCGGGCTTTGGCTGGCGAGGATGAGCGGGTGGCGGAGGGGAAACATCAACGCCCACGCAGCCCGCGCGTATCGCTGGATTCCAGCTTGATATCGGGCAAATCGATGATGCGGATCAGGAAATTCCAGCCCTCGGCCACGCCCGTGGGGGTCCAATGGAATTCCATCTGCCAGCAATGCAAGGTGCGTTCGAAGGCGAAAACATGCCGGGAGAAACGGCCTTCGGAGAAATTGAACTCGGTGTCATACGACATTTTCCATCCCGCAGTGGGATTGATGCGCAGGCTGCCGCTGGCCTGATGGGTGCGCGTGACCTGGTACAGTTCCGAGGCGCCGAAGAAGCGCTCCGCGGAAGAGCCTCCGTCGGAGCCGACGCGCCGGGCGCTGAAGTCGAAACCGTAATTGAGCGACGCCGACCAGGGCGACTGCTCGAACCGGTCGGAAGGTCCTTGGGAATCGCGCAGCCGCAGGCCCGTGCTGAAACCGCCTCCGACCTCGATGCCTTTGCGCCAGTTGAAGCCCCAGCTCTTGAGAATGGGGGAGGTGAGCGTGTTGCGCCGGGCGGAGTCGGCGAAGTCGTCGTACAGGCCGTGGCTGGCGTTCACCGTGAAGGCGATGTTGCGGGTCAGGTACAGGCTGATAGTGCTGGTCAGATCCGACCAGGGGCGGAGCTTGCTCGCGAAGTTGTAGGAAAGGCCGCTGTTCGCCGACAGCAACTTGTAGGGTTCCGGTTTTTTCCTCCCGCTGTCGGGATGCGCGATTTTAAGGTCCAAATCGTTGCCGAGCGAAAGCCCCACGGTGCGCTGCTCGTTCTGGAAGGTCGCTCCGCCGATTTTCGGATTGGGGTAGAGATGGTTGTTGCTGTCCAGCCTGGGGGCGTAGGTGAGGCGCACCGACGGCGTGACGGTGTGGCGCAAGGCCGCGATGCGCCCGAACCAGGGTTTGTCCCCGGCCTGCGCGATGCCGTACAGGCGCGTGTCGGCGCTGAGGCTTGTGTTCCAGGCGAAGAAATAATCCCCGGCTTCCCCCCGGCGGGGATTCCAGGCGACGCGATAAGGCTTCGCCGTGTCTCCCGTGCGCGAATCCAACGACCAAAGCTGGGACAGATTCACTGCGGGAGTGAGGTTGAAATGTGAGAAGGCCGAGTATTTTCCGCTCAAGGTGAAGTGATCGGAATAACCCGTGTAGACGCTGGTGTCGCCGCGCGTCGTCGCGAAGGCGGGACGACTCACCTGATCCACGTTGAAATGGCTGCCGTAACTCCAGCTCCATTTGCGGTACCAAGCCTCCTCGGCTCCCGGGGAAGAGGGGGCCTCGTCTTCCGGAACCGGCACCAAAGGTCCCGCCACGCCGAAGCTGAGATCAGGCAAGTTTCTTTCCACCTGGTTCGCCGTGAGGTTTTGATCCTGGGTCAGATCGGTGTTCAGGACGGCCTGATTCCAGTCGAACAGCCTGCGGTAACCGAGCGTGGCGTTGGCGGTTTGCTGCAAACGCTCAGCCTCGGTGATGGCGTTTCGATCCACGATGCCGGGGCTGGATTGGAGCCGGCCGCTGCCTTTGAGGGTTTGCCGGCCATCAGGGGTGAGATTGAGATCGTTGCGGAAATCCATGACCCCGCCCGCCTGCGAGGGATCGAATTCCGAGACATAAGCCTTGCCGCTCACCATCCCGTTCCACACGTACCGTTTATTCCACTGGAAGGTGGTGTTGACGTTGGTTTTGTCGAAGGTGCCCCGCTGGCCTTCGATGAGATCGCCCGAGACCAGGAAATCCGTGTAATCGCTGATGGCCCAGTAATAGCCGAGGCCGGTGAGATAGAATCCCTGGCTTTGGTCGCCGCCGAATTTGGGCTGCATCAGCCCCGAACGCCGTCCCTTGCCCAGCGGCATCACCATCATGGGCAGAACCGCCACGGGCACGTCGCCGATGTTCATCACGATGGGCCCCGAAAGCACCTTGGAATCCGGCTGTACGATCATGCGCCGGGCGTAGAAATAATAGTGCTTGTCGGGTTTCAAATCGCAGGTGGAGAAGTCGCCGCGCGCGATGTAAACTTCGCCGTCCGGCTGGCGGCGCACCTCCACGCCGTTGAAGTTCTGGTTTTCCCGTTTCGACGAACCGTAATACACCGTCCCCACCTTGGTCTTGAGGTTGTAGCGCATGCGGTATCCGAGTATGGGCGGGTTGAGTTTGTCCTCGATCAGCGGGGCGCCCGTGGCTTCGACGACATCGTCAGCCGGGTAATACACAATGGAATCGGCGAGCAACGATGACCCTTGGTATTTCAGCAAAGCCTTGTCGGCCAGGGAAAAATGATCGCGGCCGTAGCGGATGCGCGCCGCCGAATACGATACCGTGTCGCCGGTGGTGTCATTGGCTGCGGCCTTGATTTTAAGGCTGTCCGATGCGGTCGTGTCCTTGGGCGGCGGCGGCGCCGGTAGCCGGACGAGATCCTGGGAAAACAGGGGAATAGCCGCGAACCCGACGGCGGCGAAAAGGCGGCGCATGGAATGGGGAGCAAGGTAAAAATCGGGATATTTCCGCTTTATGGCTTCCGGAAGGCGTAGTGGGCTTCCCACCCCACGCCGCCTTTCCGCAAGTGTCCACCGTCAACCCTGCAATCCGTCCAAGACGCCCGGTTGAATGTTTCCGGGAGAGTCCTGTTTGAATCCGCTACTACGAGACTAAGGGGGGTATTTTAGGGGTTACCCCCTCCGCGTTTAAGCGGGGAGAAGGGCCGGGGGTGAGGAGTCGGGTTCGTATCCTTCATCCCTTTCCAATCCCTTCCCGTGCGCCGCCTCTTTCGCCAATTCATCGGCCCTTTCGTTTTCCGGCACCCCGCTATGGCCCTTGACCCAGCGGAATTCCACGCGGTGATCAAGGCAAAGCCGCATCAGGCGCTTCCAGAGATCGGGATTCATGGCGGGCTTGTTACCGCTTATTTTCCAGCCCCGCGACTTCCACTTTTCGGCCCAGCCTTCGTTCATGGCCTTGACCAGGTATTGCGAATCCGAATGCAGGACGACGCGGCAGGGCTCTTTCAGCGCTTCCAAAACCTTGATGGCCGCCAGGATTTCCATGCGGTTGTTGGTGGTATGCCGGAACCCGCCTTTCAATTCCTTGCGGTGGGCGCCGTAAAGGAGAACCGCCCCGTAGCCGCCGGGGCCGGGGTTTCCCAGGCAGCACCCGTCGGCATAGACCTGGACGGGAGGACCGGAAGATTTATTCCCAGCGGACACGGCGGACGCCCGGCTCCTTCACCAGCCGCTCGACCATGAGACGGGAAAGATCCCGGTCACGGATGCGGCGGTATTTGAACCCGACTTCCAGGGTCTTTTCCCCGTCTTGCACATCCCAGGTGCGCTGGGTCTCGACGATCTGAATCGCATGTTCGCGCAAAAGGCCGTCAAAAACCTCTTCGCCGGGCCGGTTCGGATCCATGGTGATGATCAGGCGGGCGAACCCATCGCGCTTGAGGCGATTCTCGACCCAAGGGAGCAAGTTGAGCACGCCCAGGGCGATGGCGGTTCCCAAGGCCGCGAGCAGAAATTTTCCGCTGCCGCAGGCCATGCCCAGTATGGTCGAGTACCAGAGCACGGCTCCCGTGGTGACGCCGCGGATGGAATTTCCCTGGCGCAAGATGGCGCCGGCGCCGAGAAAGCCGATGCCGGTCAAAATTCCCGCCGCCATCCGGGATCGATCGGGAAGAAATCCCGCCCGCCCCGCGGATTCCAGGAAATATGCCTCCGACAGAAGAATGGCCAAACAGGCGGCGACGCAGGTCAAAACCATGGTTTTGAGACCGGCGGCCCGACCATGTCCTTCCCGTTCCAGCCCCAAGGCGAAACCAGCAGCCAAAGCCGCGGCCACGCGCAGCAGCACCTCGCCGTGGGCCAAGTCCGCCATGGCTTAGAACCGTAGGATCATGCTGAAACGCTTCTGTCCGTCGCGGATGCCTCCGCTGAAGGAACGGATGAAGCAACCGTCGATTTGCAGGATGTCCGAGAGCATGAAGCCCAGGCCCACATCGGCTTCATAGCGCTGGCCGCTGAAGTCATAGAGATACCCGCCGCGCAAAGCCACTACGTTGGCATAAACGTATTCCGCCCCGAGGTTGTACACCGTGCGCTTGACGTTTTCCTGCCAGGCTTCGGTCCAGGTCAGGTTTTTTTCGGCGCCGCCCGGGTAGGCCAATTCTTTCCAGGCGCCCACCCAAAAGGGCGAAGCCTGGTTGCCGTCCCGGTAAAACGCTTCGCGGTTGGCGTCGGCCGCCAAAGTCACGCGGTGGTTGGGAGTGCGGATCAGTTCGTAGGCCAAGCCCAATTTCCACGTGAAGGGAATGGGATCGCTTTGCGCCTGGTCCACGTAGAAAACGGCCGGGCCCATGTTCTGCATCACCAGACCCAGCGAGAGACCCGTCAACCCGGCTAGATTGCGCTGCAAAAAACCGAGATCCACGGCGTAGCTGGCCGCGATGCCGTCGCTTTTCTCGCCGCTGGAGGTGACGCCCTGGCTCAAGGCGGAATAGATGAACTTGGCGTTGACGCCGAGGCCCGCGTTGGCGGACAGGCGCGTCGCATAGGTGAGTCCGGCCACGAGTTCATAGGCGTCGAATTTGGCCTGCTCGCTGCCATCGGCCGAGGTTTGCAGGTTCTGGCCGAAGGAGACGTAATTCACGAAGCCGCCCAAGGTCCCCCATTCCTCGATGGGGAAGGTGGCGCCCAGGTAGGCATGGTAGAGGTCGGTGAGATGCAATACCGGAAGCAAGGTCTCATAGAAGAAACCCACCTGGGACTTGGCGCTGTTGTACCGTTCCACGCCCGCTCCCGTGAGGAACCAAACATCACCGCCCTGGGTTTGCACCGAAACCACGTCGCCGTTGCGCAGTCCGTTACCGGTGTGGAAATGCACCAGGTCTCCTCCTTTGGATCCGCCCGCCGCGCTGTCCTTGGCGGCGCGCCTCCCTTTGGGCGTGGCATGCGCCGGGGTGAATTTCCAGGCGCCTTCCGAAGTGGCGATCCATACCCGGTTCTCCTCGTCCAAAGCCAAATCGCGGATCTCCTGCTTGGGAAAGCGATACCGTTCCCATTCGCGCAAGGTGAAATGCGAAACCCCGCCCGCATGCGCGGCGTAGACGTGGCCGTACTTGTCCACCAGCACGCGGAGGACGTTGCTGTCGAGCAGGCCGTCCGCGACGCCGAACACCTTCCACTTGGCGGCCGCGCCCGTGGCCCGGGGCGCCTTATAACGTGCCAGGCCATGGCCTTCCATCCCCACGTAGATCTCGTCCACGGATTCATGGGCGGCGATGGAAGTGATGTGTTGCGAGGGCAGGAGATTTTCGCCCCGTCGTACGATGGCGCTTTTCTTGTATTCGTAAAGCCCGTCATCGGTTCCAATCCACACGCTCACGCCTTTCACCGTCAGGGCGGTGACGGCCAGCCTCCGGAAAGGGCTTTTTTTCGCCGCCGAATCGATCCGGACCGCGGAGGTGTCTTTTCGAACCGCCGTCGTATCCGCCTTGGCGGTGTCGCGGTCGGGCACGGCGCGCGCGGTCTCGGGCAAATAGGTGAAGCCCTGCTCGCGATCGAAGGTCTTCCAGCCTTGTCCGTCGAAACGGAACAGTCCGATGGGCGTGCCCACCCACAGGCGATCGGTGTTGTCCAGGGCCAAGGCCGTCACCGGTTGATCGGGAAAAAGCAGGTTGTAGGGGAGCTTGAGGGTGATGATGTCCTCCTCGTCCTGCGCGGTGCGGATATGGTTGTAGCGCTTGACGCGCGCCACCAGGGAATCGAGCCCGTCCCCGGAACCGGCGAAACGGCGCGTCACCGCCTCCACCTTGTCGCCCTGCTCCATCACGTATTCGTGATAGTCGCGCCAATGCTTGCCGTCATAATGCATAAGCCCGTCCTTGGCCCCGGCCCATACCACGGACTTCATCAAAAAACCGGTGCGCGGGCGCGTCACCAAGGTCGTGAACTCGCGTTCCAGGTCCAAACCTTCCTTGCGGTAGCCGCGCGGAAGCATCAGCTCCCATTCGTTGGACACGGGCCCGAAAGCCAGGCCGCCGGGATTCCAATAGGTGCCGTATACGTCGTCGGCGATGGCCACTCCGGCTTCGCCCATTCCCAATTGGCGGGCGCCCACAGGCATCACCAAGGTGATCACCGCCGACCCCCCCTGGCCCTGGATGGAATCCGGACTCAGAAAGGAGGGGAGCAAGGCGAAGGTGAAGGAGGCGGCGCGGGAGCGGCGGGTGCTATAGACGGACAACGGTTCTCCAATCCGGCGTATCATACCGGCCATTCACGGGGAATATGGGAGACCATCCGCCCGCCCCGCCGGCTTCGCGCGGGGCGATTTCGCAGCCGCAGCCGAGATGGAAGGGCGGGATCAACCGCGCCTCATGGTGAATTTGCTCGCGTGTCACGTATGCATCGCCGCTGAAACGTCCGCAGGTGGTGCGGCACTTTTCCGGCACCGCGTAGCGATAGGTCTGTATACCCTCTTTATCCCCGCGTTCGACGTTATTTATACAAAGTTCAGCCACCCGCAGCCACTCGTCGCGGTATTGTTCCGGCGTTGCGTTCGCCGCGCCGGGCTTGGAGGAAACGGTCGAGCGGACGGCTTCCAATTCGGGAGCCCGGGCCAGCACGACCTCGCGCGGGGATTTGCGGATCAGGGAAAATACGCCGCTGGTGTATATGGGCGCCGATTCCCCTTTTTCCTTCTTGCCGTCGCCCCCCCGGCGGCGCATCGCCAGGGCCAACACGGTCACCGCCGCGACTCCGCCCGCCACCGTCCAAATCGTTCCGCCGATCTCCATGGGCCGCTCCTTGTCCCGTTTCGGGGACGCCAAATTTTAGCTCAAAAATGCCCGGGATACGGGGCGATGTTCTTGAAGCGGGCGTGGAAGAATCCGTACCAAAACTGGGGATGCATGCGGATCAAGGTCTCCAGGACGCGGTGATAACGCCGGATCAATTTACGTTCCCAAGCGCCTTCGATTTCCGGCAAAATCCGGATCAGGCGCAAATTCCCCCCCGGCAGGAAAACTCCGAAAAACACGGGGCAGGGATGATGGCGCAATAGGAAAAACGGCAAGGGATTCAAGAGCACGGTATGGCCGAAAAAACGGCCCGTGAATTCCGAAGCCGGGGAATGTTGATCCCAAAGCAGGCCGAAACATCGGCTTTGCCCGAGATGGCGCAAACCCGCGAGCGCCCATTTTTCCGAAACTACGGGTACTCCCAAACGGCGCCGCAAAAACCTCAGAAAATTCTCGGCCCACGGATTTCGCAGGGGACGGGCGGCGCCCAAAAGCGGAACTCCCCGGCTTCGCAAGGCCCCTGCCAGGGCTTCCCAATTGTGGAAATGCGCGGTGAGCAATAAGCTGGGGCCGGTTTTCATGGTTTCCAAGAGCGTCGCCGAGCGCGCTGGCGGCGCGGTGCGGGGAATAGCCCCCGACAGCAAAGCGAGGAAATCGCGCGAGGCCGCGAAGCAAAGACGCCAGCGAAAGCGAAGCCTCGCATTTCCACCGATATTTCCGCCGATGTAAGCAAGGTTCCTGTCGATGACTCGACGCCGGAATCCGGAGGCCCAAAGCATGAAGGCGAGCAGGGCAGCGAAAACGCCCCGAGGGGTGATAAAACTTGCCTCCATGGGGCTTATGAAGCTAGATTCCATGCCCCTTTTCTCAAGGTTAACCCATGAAGAGAACTTTCCAACCTAGGAACCGGAAACGGGTCAACAAGCACGGTTTCCGCTCCCGCATGGCCACCCAAAACGGCCGCAAGGTGCTGTCGGCGCGCCGGGCCAAGGGCCGGCATAAGCTGAGCGTCAGCGACACCATGGCCCATAAGGACATTTAACCGTAACCCTCGGATTGAACCCGGACCGGCCCCGGCAAAAACACCCCCTGCGTTCTTACCGGCTGGACTCCCCGGTTATGTACCGGAGGGTCAGGGCGGAAGGCTCCATGCTCCGAAAATTCCCATTATCCATGCGCTCACTAGCCGCCCCCGATATCGCCGAAAGCCGCGTTGGCTATATCATCCGCAAACGCGCGGGCCATGCCCCGATGCGAAATGCTTTTCGGCGCATTCTGCGGGAAACCTTCAGTCAAAATTTCGCACGTTTCGAAAAACCGTTTTGGGTGGTGTTCGAAGTCAGCGATAAGGCGGCGGAATCGACGCGCCGGGTTTTCCGCGCCTGCGCGGATTCCTTGCTTGAAAATCTTTGCAAGGGCACTACATGAACGCTCGTCTCGATACAGCCTCACGGCCACTCGACGAGCGTGCTTCCCGCATCGGTCGTGCCGTGGTCCTATTCCTGATCCGCGTCTATCGCACTTTGCATGCGCCTTTTTTTTACGGCAGCTGCCGTTTTCATCCCACCTGTTCCCATTACGCCGCTGAAGCCGTGGAAATCCACGGAGTCGTGCGCGGTTCCTGGCTGGCCTTGCGCCGCCTCGCCCGCTGTCATCCGTTTTGCCGCGGCGGCATTGACCTTGTTCCCGATTCCCGGAGATTCGCATGAACCGCAATACCTTGCTCGGCTGGGCTTTGCTCATGCTGCTTTTCCTGAGCTGGACCCAATACAAGAACAATACCGCCCGGAAGCAATACCAGGAAATCCAAAAACACAAGGCCGATTCGCTGGCCGCCCTCCCTCCGGCCCCCCGAGTTGGAACCGCCACGACGACGGAGGAAAGCAACACCGAGATGAAGACGGAGGCCCCCCTCTCGGTCTCCCCCCTCAGGAGGGAGATGCAAGAGGGGGGGGGAATTCCCCATCGGTTTTTCCGCGTCGAAACCCCGCACTTCACCGCCGTGTTGGATAACCGGGGTGCGCGCCTTTCGGAACTCCGCATCGCCGATTTGGAAGGGAAACCCATTTATAATCCGGTGCTCATACGCCCTGAAAGCGAAGGCGCCTTGACGCTGACGCTCGACAACCATTCCTTGGCCGATGTGGTTTGGAAAACCGTGAGTACCGACACCGTGATCCATCTCGGTTCCCAACCCGTCGCCCTATCCTTTTCCACTCCCTATGGGAAAGGGGAGGTAATCCGCACCTACACCTTCCTTCCCGATCGCCCCGTGATCCGCCATGAAACGAAATTGCCGGAAGAGGTTTCCAGCTATGCCTTGGAATGGAAAGGCGGGCTGGAGGAAACCGAGAAAATCGCGCAGGGTCAGGGCATCGGGCTCACTTCCGGATTCTTCAGCGAGGTGGTATACGACAACGGAGTGTCGGCCCAGCGCTGGGCCCGCAGCGGGGAAAAAACCTTCAACGCCGAAAGCGGCGTCATCCGTTGGCTGGGCATGCGCCGCAAATACGTCGCGGCTCTGCTTGACTTCCACAAGGAAATCCAAGACCGGCTCGAAGTGACGGGACATGACGACCCCGACCTGCCCAAGAATTCCCCGCGGCATTACAGCCTGCGCGTGGCGGGAAACGCCGACGAGGCGAACGCCCTCAATTTCGATTTCGTGGTATTGCCGCTCAAATACGATAAGGTCAAGGCCATAGGCCGCAATTACGAGCAAATTCTTTTCTCCGGTTGGGAATGGTTCATGCGCGCCGATATCTGGTATGTCAAGCTATGCGGCCTGGTATTGAAACTGCTCAACCTCTTCCATCAATGGATTCCCAATTACGGCATCGCC
>JBGPFT010000010.1:0-20337 GCA_041483475.1 Fibrobacteria bacterium
GCGCAAGCCTTGCAGCTTGCCTTCGGGGAAGTGCGCATCGGTTATTTCCTGAAAGGGGGGCGGCAATATCAGGTGATCAGCCAGGTCGACGACGCCTATCGCCGCCGGCCCGACGATTTGAAATTGATTCCGGTGCGGGGCAATGACGGAAAACTGATTCCCTTAGGCAACCTGGTGGATTTCCATGAAAAGGCCGGACCGCCCGCTTTATATCGCTTCAACCGCTGGGTGTCGGCCACGGTTTCCGCCGGCCTCGCACCGAGCATGGTCATGGGCGACGGGGTGGCGGCCATGCAACGCATCGCCGCCAAAACGCTGGACCCTTCCTTCTCCACCGATCTCGCCGGACAGGCGCGCGACTATGCCGAAAGCTCGTCGAGCCTGCTGTTCGCGGGCCTGTTGGCGTTGCTGTTGATTTATCTGGTGCTGGCCGCTCAATTCGAAAGCTTCCGCGATCCCATCATCATTCTCCTCACCGTTCCGCTGGCTCTGTTCGGGGCACTGCTGGCGCTGCGCGTCACCGGGCAAACACTCAACATCTTCAGCGAAATCGGCATCATCATGTTGATCGGTTTGGTCACCAAGAACGGCATCCTGATCGTGGAATTCACCCGGCAAAAACAAGACAAGGGAATGCCGCTTTACGAAGCCGTGGTCGAAGCCGCCCAGGCGCGCCTGCGGCCCATTTTGATGACCACGCTCACCGCGGCTTTCGGAATGATGCCCATCGCTTTGGCCCTCGGGGCGGGCGCGGAAAGCCGGCGGCCCATGGGCATCGCCGTGGCGGGAGGCCTGGTATTCGGAATGGTGCTGACGCTTTTCGTCATTCCCGCCATGATCCTCTTGTTCCATGGCGCAAGGGCGGAAGAGAAGGCAAATGCATAATCCTCACCCCCGACCCCTCTCCATCCTTAAAGGGATGGAGAGGGGGGTATTGATGTCCTCTTATTGGTTTCTTTTTCTGGCGTCCACATCTCATTCCCTTTCGCTGTCCGAGGCGCTGCGCGAAGCGCTGGAAAAAAATCTCGGGCATCAGGCGGCGCGCAACGACGCTTTATACTCCGAAGCCGCTTTGGATTCCTCCACCGCCGGTTATTTGCCGACGGTGACGGCCACCGGAGGGCTGGGACGGAATTGGTTGGACACGCGTCAAGAGCGGACGGGTAACGTGATCCAGGTTCAAAGCAATGCGCAATCCTCGTCGGCCAATGCGGGCGTGAACATGAATTGGACTTTGTTCCAGGGATGGTCCGGTCCGCTGGCAGCGCGGCGCCTGCGTCTGCAACGCGATCAAGCCCGCGCCTCCGAGGGCAAATCCCGCGAGGATCTTTTGCGCGGCACGGCCCTGGCCTATGCCGATCTCGCGCGGCAAATCCGCCTGCGGCATGCGCTGGACACGGTGGCCATCATCTCCGGCGAGCGGGCGCGGATTCTGGAACGCAGCTTCACGGCGGGCGGCGCTTCGCGCTCCGAAATGCTTTCCGCGCGCGTGGACTTGAACGCCGATCGCGCCGCCGCGCTGCGGCAGGACGCGACCTTGCAATCCGCGCGTATTCTCCTGGGAACCGTATTGGGCAGGGAAAAACCGGTGACGGAGGATGTCGACACTTTGTTTTTTCCAGCCGACTCCTTGGATCTCAATCCGCTTCTAAGTGGCTTGGAGAATAACCGCCCCGAATTGCGCCTAGCCGCCGGCAGCGTCGCCCTGGCCGAAACGGCCGTCCGGCAGCGGGCCTCGGCCTGGTTTCCCAAGCTCGACGCCTTGGCCGGATACAATTTGGGCTGGACGCAATCCGACGCGGGCTTGGTTTTGGAAAACCGCACGTTGGGGCCCAGCCTGGGATTGCAGCTCAATTTCAACCTGTTCACCGGAGAATTTCCCTGGCAGTCTTATCGACGCGCCCGCATCGCCGTTACCTCGGCCGATTTGCGCCGGCGCGATCTTCTTTCCGCCGCCGAAAGCGAAGTCAGGCAAATGCATGCGGAATTCCGCGCGTCGGACTCGGCGCTGATCCTGGAGCGCCAGGGACTGGGCTATGCGCGCGAAAACCTGGATCTCACCTTCGCCCGTTGGAGATCCGGTTTGATCTCCTATCTGGAAGCACGGCGCGCGCAGGAGCAATACCTCGGGGCCATGACGCGTTCGGAGAACACCGCTTTCGACTCTTTCCGAGCCCGGTTGGATTTGCTGCGGGCCGCCGGAAGAATGGAAACTTTGCTGGAAAGCCCCGCCGCGGGGCGTTGAGAAAACCGATCGGCGCGGATCAACCGCCGCCCAAATCCTTGCTTTCGCGCTCGGAACCGAGCAAGCTGGAACAGCCGTAATCGCGGTTCATGCGGGCGATATGCTCCACGGAAATCTCCTTGGGGCAAGCAGCTTCGCATTCGTAATGGTTGGAGCAATTCCCGAATCCCGCTTCGTCCATCTTGGCCACCATGTTCAATACCCGGCGCTCGCGTTCGGGTTGCCCTTGGGGAAGCCGGCCCAGATGCGACACCTTGGCGGCGACGAACAGCATGGCCGAGGCGTTGGGACAGGCCGCCACGCAGGCGCCGCAACCGATGCAGGCGGCCGCGTCCATGGCCGCGTCGGCGTCGCATTTACGCACCGGCAATGAATTCGCGTCTGGTGCGCCGCCCGTATTCACCGAGATGAATCCGCCGGCGGCGATGATTCGATCGAAGCCCGAGCGATCCGTCACCAGATCGCGCAAGACGGGAAAAGCGCGCGCGCGCCAAGGCTCGACGGAGATGGTTTGTCCGTCCTTGAAACTGCGCATGAAAAGCTGGCATACCGTGGTGCCTTTTTCGGGACCATGCGGCAAGCCATTCACCACCAAAGAGCAGGTGCCGCAAATCCCCTCGCGGCAATCGCTTTCGAAGGAGAACGGCTCCTCGCCCTTGCGGATGAGATCGTTGTTCACCTCGTCCAGCATTTCCAGGAAGGACATGTCGGCCGCGATGTTTTTCGCCTCGATTTCCTGGAACCGTCCCGCGGACTTCGCGTCCTTTTGGCGCCAGATACGCAGCTTGAGGTTCATTTATAACTCCTCTGCGTCAAATGCACGTTGTCGAAGGTGAGCGGCTCCTTGTGCAATTCCGAGACCTGGCCGACGCCTTTGAATTCCCAGGCCGACACGTGGCTGAAATTTTCGTCGTCGCGCCGGGCTTCGCCTTCCGGCGTCTGGAATTCCTCGCGGAAATGGCCGCCGCAGGATTCGCGCCGCGTCAGGGCGTCGCGCACGAGCAGCTCCCCGAATTCGAGGAAGTCGGCGACGCGGCCGGCTTCTTCCATGGCCTGGTTGAAATCCTGGCCGTTTCCTGTCACTCCGACTTCCTTCCAGAAACGCTCGCGGATTTTCGGAATCTCCTCCAACGCATGCTTGAGGCCGCTTTCATTGCGGGCCATGCCGCAATCATTCCACAGCACCTTGCCCAATTCGCGGTGGAATTCCATGGCGGGACGCTTTCCCTTTATCGACAGCAATTTGTCGATTTGCCCCTTCACCCCGCGCTCGGCGTCGGCGAAGGCAGCGTGATCGACGGTGACTTTCCCCATTTTGGTGGAAGCCAGATAATGTCCCAAGGTTTGCGGGATTACGAAATATCCGTCGGCCAAGCCTTGCATGAGGGCGCTGGCCCCGAGGCGATTGGCTCCGTGATCGGAAAAGTTGGCTTCGCCGAGAACGTGCAGGCCGGGCACATTGCTCATCAAGTTGTAATCCACCCATAGACCGCCCATGGTGTAATGCACGGCGGGATAAATGCGCATGGGAGTTTCATAAGGGTTGTCGGCCGTGATCTTGGCGTACATGTGGAAGAGATTACCGTATTTTTCCTTGATCTTTCCGGCGCCCAGGCGATGGATGGCGTCGTTGAAGTCGAGATAGACGGCCAAGCCGCTGGCGCCCACGCCCAATCCCTGATCGCAAACCGTCTTGGCGTTGCGCGAGGCCACGTCGCGCGGCACGAGATTCCCGAAGCTCGGATATTTTTCCTCGAGGAAATAGAAGCGTTCGGATTCCGGGATTTGCGCGGGCGGGCGCTTGTCGCCCGAATTTTTCGGAACCCATACGCGTCCGTCATTGCGCAAGGACTCCGACATCAAGGTGAGCTTGCTTTGATGATCCCCGCTGACGGGAATGCAGGTGGGATGGATTTGGGTGTAACAGGGATTGGCGAAAAAGGCGCCGCGCTTATGCGCCCTCCAGGTGGCGGTGACATTGCAGCCCACGGCGTTGGTGCTGAGATAAAAGGCGCGCCCGTATCCGCCCGTGGCCAAGACAACCGCGTCAGCTTCGTGACGTTCCAATGCTCCCGTTACCAGATTCCTAGCGATGATGCCGCGGGCCTGGCCGTCGACGAGAACCAGGTCGAGGAATTCCCGGCGCACATGCAATTTCACCTGGCCCGCGCCCACCTGGCGCATCATGCTTTGATAGGCTCCGAGCAAAAGCTGCTGTCCGGTTTGCCCGCGCGAGTAGAAGGTGCGCGACACCTGCGCGCCCCCGAAGGAGCGGTTGTCGAGCAGGCCGCCGTATTCGCGGGCGAAGGGCACGCCCTGGGCCGTACAATGGTCGATGATTTGCACGCTGATCTCGGCCAGGCGATGCACGTTGGCTTCGCGCGCGCGGAAATCCCCGCCCTTCACCGTATCATAGAAAAGGCGATGCACGCTGTCGCCGTCGTTGGGATAATTCTTGGCGGCGTTGATGCCTCCCTGCGCCGCGATGCTATGCGCGCGCCGGGGGCTGTCGTGGAAGGTGAAAGTATGGACGTTGTAGCCGAGTTCGGCCAAGGATGCCGAGGCCGAAGCGCCGGCCAGGCCGGTGCCCACCACGATCACTTTGTGCTTGCGCTTGTTGGCCGGGCTCACCAGCTTCAGGTTGAACTTGTGATCCGTCCATTTCTTTTCGATGGAACCGGGCGGGATCTTCGAGTCGAGGATCATCACGCCCCCTTCTGAAAATGCGCCCACACGGCCAAGGCGGCGAAGCCCCCGCAAATCAGCGCGGCATAGGCCTTGGAAAGCAACGGGATGGCGGCGTTATAGCGAGGATGGTTGATCCCCAGGCTTTGCAAACTGCTTTGCACGCCGTGGGCGAGATGGGAAAACAACAACGCAAAACTCAGGACATAAAACGAGACGAACCAGGGCTTGGCAAAGAAATGCATGGCCGTGCCGTATAAATCCCGCATCTCCACCCCGTCATAAACCGCGGTTCCCATTCCGGAATAAGCACCGAAACGAAAATGGGGAACGTGAACGATGACGAACAGCAACATCCAGGACCCCGTCAGCATCATGAAACGCGAATAAGGAGTCCGACCCGCCTTGGAGGCGTTCACGGCATAGCCGCCCGAGCGTGCGGCGCGGTTCTCGGCGGTGAGTTTGAAGGAAAGTCCGAGATGGGTGAGGAAGGCCGCCAACAAGGTGAACTCGATGGGCACGACGATTTCGCGGAGCGTGTGCAGCATGAGATGACCGTAGGCGTTGAAATGCTCGGCGCCCCACAGCAATCCGATATTGCCGGTGAGATGGATGAAAAGGAAGAAGTAGAGATAGACGCCGGTAAGCCCCATGATCTGCTTCCTGCCGATGGAGGAGCGCAGGTATTTGAAGATGGGGTTCATTCAAAGGAAAAATAACTTAAAGGCCCAAATGCCTCGCCAAAAACTGCGCCGCTATCGCATGGTACAGGGTTTCCTGACTTTTCAGCTTTAAGCCATGCCCTTCGCCTTCGAGGACAAACAGCCAGGTTTCGGCCGGGCCTTTTTCCAGGGCGGCAAACATTTTTTCGGACTGCTCCAATGGAACGCGCGGGTCATTGCGCCCGTGGCTGAGCAGCAAAGGCGTCCGGATCGACCCGGCCCGACTCAAAGGTGAAAGGCTGTCGAGAAAGGCGCGCATGGCCGAATCCCGCTCGTCCCCGTATTCCACCCGGCGCAAATCCCGGCGATAACCCGCCGTGCCTTCCAGGAAAGAGGGGAAATGGGAAATTCCGACGCCGCTGATTCCGGCGCGAAGCCGATGCCCGTAATTGACCAAGGCCGAAAGCGCCATGAAGCCGCCGTAGGAACGGCCCATCACCGCCACGCGGGAAGAATCCAAATCCGGCTGTTTGCCGATCCAGTCGATCAAGGCCCCGAGATCGCGGACGGTGTCGGGGCGTTTCCGGCCATCGTCGAGCTTCTGATAGCTTTTGCCGTACCCGGTGGACCCGCGCACATTGGGCTCTATCACCGTCAAACCCAATTCCCGGACGCAAAACCGGAGGAAAGGATCATAGCCCGGACGCGCCTGCAATTCCGGTCCCCCGTGGATTTGGATCAACACCGGATGCGGGGCCGGCCAGCGCTTCGGGGGCGAAAGCATGAAAGCCGGAATGTTTCGTAGCTCACCGTCCGCCGAGTCGAAGGTGGGAAATTGGAATTCATGGAGTTCGGCGGAATCTTCCGGCAGCGCCCGCTCTCCCCTAGCCCAGATTAGGGTCTTGCCGCCAACTTCATAAACATCGCCGGGAGTGGCGGTATTGATGAGAACCATACTGGCCGCAGAGGATCCGGGACGAAAAACTCCCGGCAAAATCATCCCTTCCGGAATTCCCGATAAAAGTTCCGGTTTGGAAAGCCCGCTTAATCCCACTTTATGTATGCGGCTGATCCCGTTTTGGTTGACGGAATAAATAAGCCGTCGTCGATCCGGGCTTGGCAAAACCCATTCCACGTCGCCTTTTTCCTCAGTCGAAATCGCCTCGGGAAGGGAATCGCCCCAGCGCCAGCGGTATAGGCGCTGGAATTCGCCGCCGCGATCCGAATTAAAAGCCAAAACGGGTTTTCCCCGCTTCGGGTTCAGGAAAAACGCGTTGCCGAAACTTTGCGGGGAATCATTGGGCAAAACCCGCGCCAACACGGTGTCGATCAGCGACAATTTCCATAGCTCGGTTTCGGAAGCGGAAATCTCGTGGAGCAGCAACAGCTCTTTGCCGTCGGCACTGAAATCCTGCGGGGTCCAGGCGCCGGGGCGCCGCAATACCAGACGATCCCGATCCGGCAGCGACCCGACGCGGATATCCCATTGCGAGGCGCCGGGAGGCGTATGGGCATAGGCGAAACTCTTTCCGTCGCGGCTCCAAACGATTTCGGAAACCCGCCCCGGCGGTGCGGGCCAAGGGGTTTCCCGGCGCTTGTCCCAACGATAGAGAAAAGGCCGGTATTGCTCGTCGCCCCCGAAGTCGCGCGTGATTAACATCAAACCTCGGTTCGGATCGGGATTCGCGTTGAATCGATCGATGCGATCCTTGAAATCCGAAACGGGCCGCGGCTTCCCCCCGGGAGCGCGCAAGAGAAAAAGCTGGGCGAAATCCCCCTCGCGGCGCGCGATCAACATGCCTTGCGGGGCCCAACCCACGAAGCCCGCGGATCGGGCGGATTCGTAAGGCTCCAGGCGATTGATCAGAGACGTGTCGAATGAAACACGGAGGGAATCGGGATGGGTCAGTAAAGTGTAGGGTGAAGAAGTATAACCGGCAACGCAAAGAAAAAATCCGAGTATGGTTGCTCGTCTCGATATGGCCCGAGTCTGTTTATTGGAATCCAACGGGCCTACTCGACGAGCGTTCTTCGCCGAACTCACTCCTCGCCCTTGATCCCGTAGCGCGCCAACTTGTTGTGCAATCCCTGCCGCGACATGCCCAGGAGGCGCGCGGTTTGGGTGATGTTACCGCCGCTTTCCTGCAGGGCTTTCTGAATCCATTCGCGTTCGAGCCGGGCCACCGCATCGTCGAGGCTGGTTCCCGCCGAAAATGTGTGAGCCTCGACGTCGGGTAGGGGCGACCCGCGGGTCGCCCCTACCCGACGCAACCGATCGGGCCAATGTTCCGGCATCAGGGTGGGTGCCCCCGAAGCCACGACCAAGGCGTGTTCCACGGCATTCTCCAATTCGCGCACGTTGCCGGGGAAGGAATATCCGTTCGCGACGGCCAAAGCCTCCGAAGAGATTTCGGGCGCGGCGCGCTCCAACTTTTTCGCCTTGATCGCCAGGAAATGCCGCAAGAGCAAAGGAATGTCCTCGCGGCGTTCGCGCAAAGGGGGCACGGCCAGGGGAATCACGCTCAGGCGGTAGAACAAATCCTCGCGGAAGGTTTTTTCCTTCACCATGGCCTCGAGATCGCGATGCGTGGCGGCGATGACGCGCACGTCCACCTTGCGCTCGACGCGCGACCCCACGGGCGTCACCACGCCTTCCTGCAAAAAGCGCAGGAGCCGCGCCTGCATGGAAAGCGACATGTCCCCCACTTCATCCAGGAAAAGGGTGCCGCCGCCCGCAGCTTCGAGAATTCCCGTCCGGTTTTCCGTGGCATGGGTGAAGGAACCTTTGACATGTCCGAACAGTTCGCTTTCCAATATCGAATCCGGCAGCGCGGCACAATTCTGGGCCACGAAGGGTTTGTCCTTGCGCGGGCCGCCGAAATGCAAGGCCCGCGCGCACAGCTCCTTGCCCGTGCCGCTTTCGCCCAGGATGAGCACCGTCGTTTGCGTGGGCAAAAGCGCCGTCAGGCGCCGCTTCAAATCCTCCAGCGCCGGCGCGGCGCCGATCAGGCTGCGGAAAGCCTCGTGTTCGCGGACGCGCTCGCCTTTCAGGTCGACGTTTTCTTTTTCCAGGGACAAGTTGCGGGAACGCAGTTCGGATTGCAGTCGATGGTTCTCGCGGATCAGCCGGAACCGCTCCGCCCCCTGCCGCACCACAGTGAGCAAATGCGCCGGCTCCCAGGGCTTGGGCAGGACATGGTGGATGCCCCCGTCGTTCACGGCCGAAACCAACGAATCGAAATCGCTGTAGCCGGTGAGCAAAATGCGCGTGGCGTCGGGCGCTTTTTTCCTCACCCAGGCCAGGAACTCGGCCCCGCTTTCCCCCGGCATGCGCTGATCCGAAACCACGCAGGCGAAATCCCCGGAATCGAAAAGCGTCCTGGCCGCCGCCCCTCCCGGAGCGGTTTTACAGTCGCATTCGTCCTCTAGGGCACGGGTCAGGCTGGAGAGGATGGAACTTTCATCGTCGACGAGGAGGATGGAGGGACGGTTCATGGATGGGATTAAAATGCAAAAGTTGAGCCGTTCCTCCGGCTGTGGTGCTCAGATGAAAGTCAGAAGCTGCCGCACGACCTTGCCGTGATGGAGGTCGTCGAAAGCCTCGTTCAATTCCTCCAGCGCGACGTTTTTGGAGAAGAGGTGTTCCACCGGCAGCAGGCCGGCCTTGTTCATTTCGATGAAACGGGGTATGTCGCGCGAGGGCACCGCGGAGCCCATATAGGAACCCATGAGGGTCCGTTCCTCGGCCACGAGGCTCACGGCCGGAATGGAAAACATCTGCTGGGGATGGGCCAAGCCGATGGCCACGGTGGTCCCTCCGCGCGCCGTGGAGCGATAAGCGGTTTCCAGGATTTTGGCGCCGCCCACGGCTTCGAAAGCATAACGCGCTCCGCCTTTCGTGATATCCCGGATGGCGGCCACCGCATCCGTCTCGGCGCTGTTCACGACAAAAGTGGCCCCCATTCGCTTCGCCAACTCCAGCTTGGCGGGGAGAATGTCCACCGCGATGATGGGGTTGGCCCCCGCCGCGCGCGCTCCCATCACCGCGCTGAGACCGACCCCGCCCATGCCGAAAACGGCCACGGAATTTCCGGGAGAAACCCGGGCGGTGTTCACCACCGCCCCGACCCCGGTCAATACCGCGCAGCCGAACAGGGCCGCCTGCTCCAGGGGATAATCCGGATCGATTTTCACCAGCGACTCCCGCGCCGCCACGGTGAATTGCGAGAAACCCGATACGCCCAGATGATGATGCAACACGTCGCCCTTTTCATTGTGAAAACGGCGGTTTCCGGTGAGCAAAGAACCCGCCACGTTGACCCGGGCGCCGTTCTCGCATAGCGCGGCGCGTCCTTCGCTGCAAGGAGCGCAATGGCCGCATACCGGCAGGAAGGAAAAAACTACGTGATCCCCGGCGCGCAAATCGCGGATCCCCTCTCCCACCTCGCGCACCACGCCGCTGGCCTCATGGCCCATGACCATGGGCATGACGCGGGGACGCGAGCCGTTCATCACGGAAAGATCGGAATGGCACAATCCAGCGGCGGCGATTTCCACCAGCACTTCGCCGGGTCCCGGGCCTTCCAAATCCAAGGTTTCGATGCGTAAGGGCCGGGATTCCTTGTAGGGGGCGGGCTCCTCCATGCGGTACAAGACGGCGGCGCGGGTTTTCATCCCGAATCCTCAGCGGGAGTGGGCCGTGCGGAACATCACGGTTTGGATGGAGGTCATTTCCTCGATGGCGAAACGCAGGCCCTCGCGGCCCAACCCGCTTTGGCGGTTGCCGCCGTAGGGGATGAGATCGGGGCGCAAATGGGGCGCGTCGTTGACGACCACGCCGCCGAAATTCAGCGCTTTGATGGCTTGGAAAGCCTTTTCGATGTCGCGCGTGAACACCGCGGCTTGCAGTCCATATTGGGTATCGTCGGCCTGGCGCAACGCTTCCTCGAAGGTGTCGCAACGCACCAGGGAAACGACCGGTCCGAACACCTCCTGGCATACCACCTTCATGGCGGGCTTGACGTTCTCCAAGACCATGGGTTGCAACAGGTTTCCGTTGCGTCGACCTCCGGTCAGAAGAGTGGCGCCTTGGGACACGGCTTCCTTCACCCATTCCTCCACGCGGATCGCCTCCTTCTCGGTGATGAGGGGCCCCACGTCGGTTTCCGGATCCAAGGGATCGCCGACCTTGAGCTTGGCGACTTCTTCGAGCAATAATTTTTTGAAAGTGTCGTAGGCGGCGGCTTCCACGTAAATGCGCTGGGTGGAGATGCACACCTGACCCGAGTTGTAATTGGCTCCGATGGCGGCCTTGGAGGCGGCGGAGCGCAAGTCGGCGTCGGCCGCGACGATGACGGGGGAATTGTTCCCCAATTCCAAAGTGACTTTCTTGAGCCCGGCGACGGACAGGATGCGCAAACCGATTTCCAAGCTTCCCGTGAAAGTGATTTTATCCACGCCCGGATGCCGCACCAGGAGATCGCCCAACACCGAACCTTTTCCGTGAATGAGGTTGATGGCACCCGCGGGCAATCCGGATTCCTCGAGCAAAGCCGCCAGCCAGGCCCCGGTGAGCGAAGTCATTTCCGCGGGCTTGAACACCACGGTGTTGCCGGCCGCGATGGCCGGGGCGATTTTATGGGCCGCGAGATTGAGGGGAAAGTTGAACGGGGTGATGGCGGCCACCACTCCCAGCGGTTTGCGATGCCAGAATCCGAACAGACCTTCGCCGGATTTCACGGAATCGAGCGGCAAGGTTTCGCCGTGTATTTGTCCCGCCTCCTCGGCGGCCAGGCGGAAGGTGTCGACGGCGCGATCGACTTCGAAGCCGGCATACTTGAGCGGCTTGCCCACTTCCTTGGCCACGCATTCGGCCACCTCGGCCCGCCGTTCCGCCAACGCTTCGGACATACGCCGCAAAATAGCCGCGCGCTCATGAATAGCTGTTCCCGCCATTTTGGGGAAGGCGGCCCGCGCCGCAGCCACGGCTTTTTCCACTTCCTCGGGTCCCGCCGAGTCGATCTCGGTCACGACCTCGCCGTTGAATTTATTGCGGACGGTGAAACTACCGGACCCATGGACCCATTGCCCGCCGATGAAAAGCCGGGTGGGCGGAAAAGGGGCTTTGGCGATCATGGAGGGCTCTTCCAGTTTCCCTGGACAAAGGGAACGGATAATCTACTCAACCGGGTATGACTAGTGCCGGATTTATTTTCCTCTCCGGCGGCCAGAAAATACAACAGGCCTGTATTGACTTCCGCGCCGCATGGGCCTAGTTTGATGTGATCAAAAAAAAATGGATTCCCCTGGAATCCGGAGAGGGAAAGTTGGGCAAGAAAATCCTGATCATTGTCGGCGACGGCGGCGAAAGCTTCGAGACTTGGTTCGCCGTGCATCGGTTTCGCGAGGCCAACTACCAAACCGTGGTCGCGGCTCCCTCCAAGCGCCGCCTAAACCTCGTGATTCACGACTTCGAGCCGGGATGGGATACCTATATGGAGCGGCCCGGCTACGTCATGGAATCGGACATCGCATTCGAACAGGTGGTGGTCAAGGATTATATCGCCGTGGTTTGCATCGGTGGTCGTTCTCCCGAGTATTTGCGCAACAACCCCAAGGTCATTTCCATCTTGAAGGAGTTCGACAAGTTGGAAAAATGGATTTGGGCCCTCTGCCACGGCGTGCAACTGCCGGCTGCCGCGGGACTGCTCAAGGGTAAGAAGGTCACTTGTTACGAGCATGTCCGCCTGGAAGTGGAGACCTGCGGCGGAACCTATGTCAAGGCGAAAGCCGTGCGGGATGGCCGGTTGGTCACCTGTCCGACTTGGGTGGAACATCCCGAATTCTATCGGGAAGTCTTTGCCTGCTTGAAGGAAAAAGGTTGATCCGCTTGCATGGGATATCCGTTCTCCGCTCGTAGCGGAAGCTCGCTTTACTTCGAGGACATCGGTTCGGGCCCAACCGTCCTGGCCTTGCACGGCATCGGCGGTGGGGCTTTTTTCTTCCATGAAATGGCAAAATGTCTGGAACTCCGTTACCGCATCCTGTCGGTAGATCTTCCCGGCACGGGGAAAAGCACATCCTCGCCACCGATTTTTTCCATGCAGAGCTGGGTGGCCGATCTCGGGGACTTGGTATCCCAAAAAATTGAAGGACCGGTTGTGATTCTCGGTCATTCCCTGGGAACCATTTTGGCCTTGAAAGCCTGGGAAGCCTGGCCCCAATGGATTCGCGCTTTGATTTTCGTGGGGGGATTGCCCAAGGTCCGGCCGGAAATCCGTGAGCGTCTTTCCCAACGCGCTGAAGCCATCGCACAAAGCGGCATCGCCGGTTGGGGAAAAAAGGTTTCGCCGGGGATATTTTCTGCGACTTCGATGCGAGACCAGCCTGAAACGGTGGAAAAGTTCGAGCGTCAATTCGAAATCCAGGATCCGGTCGCATACGTCCGTTCCATTGAAATTTTGCTGGACGCGGACGCCTCCGCGGCGGCGCCCACGGTGCGCGTTCCCTGTTTGGCGATGACGGGCGCCATGGATTCGTACGCCCCGCCCGAAGCCGTGCGGGCATTCATCCGCCGAATCCCCGGAGGGTGCCGCGAAGAAATCCTGCCGGAATGCGCCCACATGCCCTTTTTCGAGGCGCCGGAGACATTCGCGAAAGCGGCGGGGGATTTTCTGGATGTTCTAAACGGCTAACTTGACGGTAAATTCCGCCCCTTTTCCGGGCTCGCTTTTGACTTCCAGAATTCCGCCGTGGGCGCGGACGATATCGTAACTGATGTGCAAACCCAATCCCAGGCCCTGACCCACGGGTTTGGTGGTGAAGAAGGGCTCAAACAGCCGCGCCTTGTGTTCCGGCGCGATGCCGGGTCCGGTGTCGGAGATGGAAGCGCACAAGGAATTTCCGTCGCGATAGGTGCGGAGCCGCAGGGTTCCCCGTTCGCCCATGGCCTGCCCCGCGTTCACCAGCAGGTTGAGGAACACCTGTTGCATTTGCGCGGCGTCGCATTCCACCGGCGGCAAAACGGCGTATTGCTTTTCCACCGCGACGCTTTTGCTGAATCCGGTTTGGGCCAGCACCAGGCTTTTATCGAGCAATTGCGCCAAGTCGTTGGGCTTTTTCTCCAAGGCGCCCGGCTTTCCGGGCGCGCCCGCCCGGGAAATGCCGCGCAGGTTTTGCACGATGTCGCGCACCCGTTTGGATCCCTCCCGGCTTTCCTCCAAGGCGGCGCGCGCTTTCCCAAGCAATTTTTCGCGTACTTCCCCGGCGGGCGAAGAGGCCAGCGTCTCCAAATAACCCTGGATTTGATGGAGGTTGGCATAGATAAAGCCGATGGGGTTGTTGAGTTCGTGGGCGATGCCCGCCACCAATTGGCCCAAAGCCGCGAGTTTTTCGCTTTGGATGAGCTGCCGCTGGTATTTCTTGCGCGCGATGTTCTGCGCCATGCGGCGCAGCGTGAAGCGCAAGACGAAAATCGCGGTCACAGCCGCCAGAATCAGCGCGAGCAGGGTTCTGACACGGACCGGATCGTGGAGCAGGAGATACGCCGTTTGCCGACCACGAGCGGCGGCTCCTGCGAAGAAACCCCCTTCCCAAACCTCGATCGCATCCTGCCCCGGAAGTATGCGCCGAGTCACCACCTTGCCGCCGGGAAAGACGACGCGCACCCGCATCTCTCCCCTTCCCTCGGGAAGGGCGAACAGCGCCGGGCCGACGTAGGCGCTTAAATACCCTTCGCCTCCGTGGACTTCCGCAGCGGAAAGGAAACGCCAGACGGATCCCGTATCCCGCCACAGCGAAATCGCCGCTCCCACCGCGTTGCGGTTGGAATACAATCCGTGCGGGAATACTTTCAGGTAAGGGCGGCGAGCCAACCGCGATTCCTGCAGCGCGCTGGCGCTGTCGCGCGAAGCGACGAACAATTCCAGGCCCGGAGCCGGGGTGAGATCGGCGGCCAGGCAGGCGGTGCTGTAGGCGGCGCGCGTATCCTGCAATCCGCCCGCGGGCAAGGCGCGCTCGACGAAACGCCCTCCGATATTTTCCAGATAACGGTTGGGGCCCCGCGCCGTCAGAAAAAGATCGGCATCGCCGTCGGCGTCGAAATCCGCCAGTACCGCGCCGTAAGCGTCCATGGAATCCGGCAATCCCCAACGCCCGCCCGCTTCGACGAAACACGGAGCCTCCGAGCCGGGCTTCCAATCCGACGGCGAGGCCGCAGTCGTGGAAGGATTGGTTTGGTTCTCGAGCAGAAAGCTTCGTCCGCCTCGCTCTGCGACGATGAGATCGAAATCGCCGTCATTGTCGATATCGCCCGACGCGATGCCGTTGCAGCGCGTTCCCGGCGAAGGGGAAAACGGAAGAGCGATCTCCCGGAACCGGAACGGCGCGGTTTGTTCGTACAACCGCAAAGGATGGATCCAACCCGTCACCACCAAATCGAGATCGCCGTCGCCGTCGAAATCGGTGAACAAGGCCATCTGCGAACCGCTGTCCGCCGCCAATCCCGCCTGCTCCAGCGGAATCGACGTGAAATGCACCCCGTGATCGCTCCGGTAAAGGCGCATGGGGCCGTGTTCATTGGTGATTAGAAGATCCAAGGCGCCGTCGCCATTCAAATCGGCGAAGGCCCCCGCATTGGCATCGACATCACGTCGAAGGCCCGTCCTCCGCGTCACGTCCTCGAAAGTTCCATCGCCCCGGTTGCGCAACAGTTCCAGCGCATCGCCCCAGCCGGCGATGAGCAAATCCACCGCGCCATCGTTGTCGAAATCGGCAGCGGCCACCCCCAGCTCGAGATTGCGTATGCCCTGGGGCATGAGGTTTCCGCCGGCCCCCGAAGGGATGGAGCGATCGCGGAAAGTCCCGTCGCCGTTGTTGACGAGCAGTCGGTTCAAAGTGCGAAAGCCCACGACATAGATATCCTGACGGCCGTCCCCGTCGAAATCGGCGATGGCCACGCCATAGGCATCGCGGATGTCGGGCAGGATGGAAATCCCGTGGGCCGCGCCCGCCGCGGCCAGCGCGGCCACGAAGATGCGCGACCGGGCAAAATGGGCCGCCATGTTTTCCAAAGTATGAATTCCGCCCGCAGGCTTCGCCGCCGTCACCACCGGAAACGGAGCGATCCCATGACCTGCTGGCCGGTTTCGGCGATGGTGAGATCGGCCGGCCCTCCCGCCGTCGAGGGCTGCAACGAAGTGGCCCCGCGATATTGATAGCCGAGATCCAGCATCAGGAATTGGGAAACCGGCAAGCCGAATCCCAAATGCAGCGAGGCGGGATTTTTCGCCCAAGCGCGATTGATGGATGAGGCGTCTTCAGCTTCCCAAGACACGCCGGCACGCAACACCGGTCCCCTCCGCGAAAGCCTTTGCTCCAGGCCCAAGGCGAAGACATGGCGGTTGGAGTAACTGCTGTCGCCTTGGAGAAAGGCTCCGCCTTCCTCGGCATAGGCGTAATCCTGCCAAAGCACGGCATGCCAGTCCGCCGACAAAAGCGTCCAACCTTTTTGGAATGCGATTCCCAACCGGGTCTGAACCGGATTGCGGATGGAATAATGCGTTTCCACCGGAGCTTGTCCCTGTTCCTGGTAGGTATCGCGCAAGGCCAACCGCTCGGCCACCACGGCCGAACCCCCCAAGGTCACCGCCTTGGAGAGATAAAAGAGAAACGACGGCTCCAGGTTGAAGCCCGCGTATTCTTCGAGGTAGCGCGCTGTGATTCCGTCGCGGATTTCAAGTTGCTCTTTCCCGGCCAGAACGCTCACGGCGAAACCCAGGCTGGCGCGGGTAGACGGGGCATAAGCCACGGCCGCGCGATAATGATCCATGTTTCCGGAGGCCTCGTAGGCATATTCGCGGCCGGCGACGAAATATTGCAGCGGATCGTCAAAGGAGGTGGGCGAGTAATAACCCAGCCCGAAGGCGATGCCGTTGCCCGAAGTGAGAACCATTGAAATTGCGCCCAGGCGCGCCGTTTCCACGGCGCGCCGCGAGCCGATTCCGCCGATCAGCGAAGTGGCGTTGGCGCGCAGCCGGTAGTCCAGATTCAACCCCAACTCGGATCGGCTGAGTTGCGTCATGCCGGCCGGGTTGTAATACAAGGCGGAATAATCGTCGGCCACGGCGGTGAAGGCCTCGCCCATGGAAACGGCGCGGGCGCCGATGCCGGTGTTTTCGCCCCGGGACACCAGTTCAGCGTTGGCTGCGACTGCGAGAAGAAGGGTGGAGACGAGTTGCTTTTTCATGAGTTCCTCCGGGGGTAAGAAAGACCCCCGCCCATTCGGACGGGAGCCCGATTCGGATCAACGACCTATCCGCACTCCCCGCTCGCGCGAGGGACGGTTGGAAGGCGCATGGAACAGGTCACGAGAATTTCCATCCCCATGGTTTAAGTTCCGATCACCGTGGTTGTCGCTGTGATTTTCGCCGCGGTTATCATTGCCACGCCCGTTTTCGTTTTTATCCCAACCGCGGTGATTGCCGTTGTCGTGATTTTCTTTCCCCTGTTTATCCCAACCGTAATGACGGCCGTTGTCATGCCGGATCACGGTGACGTCGGGACGGGTCGGAACCACCACGACTTCGCGTTGGGGAGAACGGTCTACCACCACTTCGCGTTCAGGGGAACGGACCACGACCACATTCCGGTCACAGCGCGGTTCTTCCCGGACGACGCGAACCTCGCGGTTACAAGCTGGGCGCTCCTGCACGACCCGGATTTCGCGGTCGCAAGTCGGACGCTCCTCGTGGCGTTCGACGATGACGACCCGATTGGGTCGCGGGCAAGGCTGCTCGCGCCGGATGATGTGTCTTTCCACCACGTATCCGTCGTCGTCATCAGCGACGTCGACATATTCGTCGTCACGCCGCGGACAGTTTTCGTCCACGTATTCGTCCTGGATCGGGACGCGGGTCACCACTTTTTCCACCACCACTTCGCGCCGCACGGCGACAGGCTCGCAATATTCCCAGTTCCGGCCCACGATGACGGGGCCCACCGTGATGCGGGCATGGGGAAAACCCAAGGTGAATGAAACGGCGGCATAGGCGATGCCTCCGGCACCGGCCGGCGCGGCCATGGCCAATAGGAAAGCCAGGCCGCCTACGAAAGCCAGCTTGGGCTGTTTTCCGCCCGCGATGGGCTTTTGGTCTGGAAAGTGTCTGAAGGGATAGCTCATAAATCCTCCTGGTTTTTTATTCGGGAATATTCCCTGCCCGGGTTAAAACAATTTTTGGGCCAACTTTCGGGGCGTAATTTCAGTAGAATAACGGGGTCCGGTTCCGGAATTCGCCCATAGCCTGGACAACCGTCCACGGAGTAGCGGGTAGCATGGCTGAAACTCAATCTTCTTTTTCGGCGGGAGATCCAAGCCGGATCCTGGCCTATATCGGCTCCGACTCCGCGTATTTCGAGGAATGGCGCCGCCATCTCGTCGCTCCGGGCGACCCGTGGACCGCCTTGCGCCTCGGCGATGCAGATAGCCTGGACGCGGCCGGGCCCGTCGCGGCGGTGTTCGTGGACACGCTTGCTCCGCCGGCCGGGGTGGAACCCCTGCGCCTGACTTTGCGGAAAAACCATCCGGAACTGCCCGTGGTGCTGCTCACGGGCCTCACCCCTTCTCTGGAGGATGAAGCCGGTTGGGGCGCCTTCGATTCCATCTACCGGTTGGATTGGATCCGCCTGCAATCGCTGGCGCGCTGGATCCATCTTGTACGCGACCGGGCGGCGGGCGGGCAGGATCGGGACGAATTGCGCCGCGCGCGCGACACCTTGCAGGCCTTTCTCGGAGCCGTTCCCAGCGCCATCACCGTGTTGGCAAAGGACGGAAAAATGGTTTACGCCAATCTCGAAGCGGCGCGGGTGATGGGGTTTCCGTCCGTGGAGGATTTGCTCAATACCGATCCCCGCCAAGTGGTCGAGCGCTTTGAAATCCTCGACGAACACGGCCATCCCTTCCCGATGGAACGGCTGCCCAACCGGCTGGCCTTCCAGGGGACGGGTCCCGTGGCGCCCGTGCTGTTGCAATGGCGGCATCGCCAGTCGCAGGAAATCCACTGGTCCTGGGTAAACGCCATGGCCTTGAAGGACGCGAACGGCGTGGTGGATCGCGTGCTGACCACGTCGCAGAACGTCACCTCCCTCAAACGCGCGGAGAAGGAATTGAAGGAGTCGGAGGAACGCTTCCGCCATCTGTCCGAAGCCGCCCTCGAAGGCATCGCCCTGATCCGCGACGGCCGCATCGTGGAAGTGAACAACGCCTTCGGGGGCATGTTCGGCCTGCCCGCCGCCTTCTTCAAGGAGGCGCAACCGGATCGCTTCTTCACGCCCGACACGCTCCCGCTTCTGCGCCGCGCCCTGTCCGGCGACGGGGAGGAATCCTTCGAAGGACAAGCCAACGCCCCCGGGGGGAAAGCCTTCCCCGTCCTAATTCGCGGGCGAAAAGGCGCTCACGAAGCTTTGCAGGTATTGGCCGTACGCAATCTCACCGCGGAGAAGCGCCTGGAGGAAGAGACCCGCCGTCTGTTCCAACTTTCACCCGATCTATTGTGCGTAGTGGGCCCGGATGGCCGCTTCAAGCGGCTGAGCCCGTCTTGGGAAAAGACGCTGGGATTTTCCCTCGAAGAATTGCAAGCCGGATCCTACGCGGATTTCCTGCATCCCGAGGATTTGGCCGCATCGAATCTCGCGGTGGAAAAACTCCAGCAGGGACGCAATACCTCGAATTTCGAGAACCGCTACCGCTGCAAGGACGGTTCCTGGCGCTGGATCCAATGGAACGGCTGCCTGTTGCCGGATGGCCGCCATTACCTCGGCATGGGCCGGGACGTTTCGGCGGAAAAGCGGCGGCAGAAGGAATTCGCGGAGACCCAGCAACAGGTCTCGGAGCAAATTCAGGCCACGAAACGCGCCCTTTTGCGGGTGATCCGCGTCGCGCGGGAAGCGCTGAAGGAAAAACCCGGCGCCTCCGCCCAAGCGGAAGCGTTGCTGGACCAGGCGGGTGCCCTGATGGGTTGGGATCGCGGAGAAGCGGCGGGCGCGGGGGAGGAATTCGATTACGGCGCGCTGCTGGAAGTGATCCTGGCGGGACTGGCCGCGGAAACGGGAGGGGAAAGGCCCAAACTGCTCCTGGACGCGGGGGCTCCCCGCCTTTTGCGGGCGGATGCCGGGCGGCTGCGGGATTTTCTCGCCCGCCTCCTGCGCCTATGGAACGCGGCGATCGGACGGCCTTGGCGGCTAACACTGCGTTTGGAGAAACAGGATGAGGACGAACTTTGGATCGAGCACGAATTGAAGGTGACGGGTGATGCGAAAACGCCAGCTACCCGCCCCTTGGGTTCCAGCTTGGACCCGGAGTCGCTTCTCCTCCTCTGCGGCGCCTGGATCCGCAAATGGGGCGGGCGCATGCGCGAAGAAGCTTCGGTCGCATCCTTCCGCTTTTCCCTCGCCTTTCCGGTTTCTTCGCCCCAGGCCTCGGACAGCGTGATCCTGAAAAGGCCCTGCGCCCTGCTGGTGGAGGATCACCCCATCAACCAGAGGATGATGCTGGAAATGCTGGCACGGCTCGGCCCTTATCGAGTGCTGGTGGCAAACACCGGTCAGGAGGCGGTACGGGCCGCCGGAGAGGGCCCCGACGTGATCCTGATGGACTGCCGTCTTCCCGGCTGGGACGGCTACGAAGCCGCGCGCCGCATCCGCGCGGAGGAAGAGGGGGGCCGTCATGTCCCCATCATCGCCCTGACCGCC
>JBGPFT010000011.1:0-19939 GCA_041483475.1 Fibrobacteria bacterium
CATCGGCGCGGTCGGTTTTTTCACGGGCCATACCATCCTGCTCTTCGTCACTCTTTTCCTGATGGGCACCCATTCGGCTTTTTTCGGGCCCGCCAAGTACAGCATCCTGCCGCAGCATCTCAAGGAAGACGAACTGATGTCGGGAAACGCCTTGGTGGAAATGGGCACCTTTCTCGCCATCCTCATCGGCACGCTGGCGGGGGGGATCCTGGCCGGCAAGCAGAACGTCGCGGCTATTTCGGGGGGGATCATCGGGGTCGCGATATTGGGCTATCTGGTTTCGCTCAAGATCCCCGCGGCTCCGGCCATGGCCCCCGATCTAAAGCTGGTTTGGAATCCCTTTTCGGAAACCGCCGAGCTTACCCGCATCATCCGCAAGAAGCCGGCATTGTTTAATTCCATCCTGGGGATTTCCTGGTTCTGGTATTTCGGCGCGACCTTGCTCGCGCAGCTCCCGAATTTCACCAAGCATATGCTGCATGGGAACGAATCCGTCGTCACCTTGCTGCTGGCCGTATTCTCCGTTTCGGTCGGCATCGGCTCCATCCTTTCCGCGAAATTGTCGCGCGGCGACATCGAGCTGGGCCTCGTGCCGCTGGGCGCTTTGGGCATGACCTTTTTCTCGGCCCATCTGGCCTTCATCGATTATCCGTCCGCCGGCGCCGATCTTTTGGGCGTGCGCGCCTTGCTCGGCGGACCCTACCTCGGCACCGGATTGCGCGTCCTGATCGACATGGGGATGATCGGCGTGTCCGGGAGCCTGTTCATCGTGCCGCTTTACGCCCTCATCCAGACCCGCGCCGACGTGGACACGCGCTCGCGCGTGATCGCCGCCAACAACGTCTTCAACGCCTTGTTCATGGTCGGTTCGGCCCTGATCACCATGGCGCTGTTCAAAATCGGTTTCAATACGCTGCAAATCATTTTATTCACCTCCATCCTCAACCTCGTCGTCAGCGCCTACATCTTCATGCTGATCCCCGAATTCGTCATGCGCTTCATCGTGTGGTTGTTGGCGGTCAGCATCTATCGCCTGCGGTACACCGGCCGGGATTCCGTTCCGCATTTCGGCGCGGCGGTGATCGTATGCAACCATGTCAGCTTCATCGACTGGTTCATGATCACCGCGGCCTCGCGTCGGCCGGTGCGCTTCGTCATGGATCACACACTATTCAAAACCCCGCTCTTCGGGTGGCTTTTCCGCTTGTCCAAGGCCATTCCCATCGCTCCGGCCAAGGAAGACACGGCCGTCAAGGAGAAAGCCTTCGAGCGCATCTCGTATGAACTCAAGGACGACAATTTGGTTTGCATTTTCCCGGAAGGAAAAATCACCTACGACGGGGCGCTGAACCCCTTCCGCCCCGGTGTCGAGCGCATCCTGGGGAAGGATCCGGTTCCGGTCATTCCCATGGCCATCAACGGGCTGTGGGGGAGTTTTTTCAGCCGCAAAGGCGGGAAAGCCATGGTCGGTATTCCCAAACCTTCGCGCCGGAACGTCTCGGTGACGATCGGGAAACCCATGCTTCCCACGATTTCGGCGGCAGCGATGGAGGCTGAAGTGCGTCGGCTGCTTGGTTCAGCGGTGTAGAATGGAAAAAATTCCGTTTTCCTGCGCGCGCGCAGCCATCCTCCTTTCCGCGTTGATGATTTGCCTGGGAACACCCCGCGCCGATGCCGTATCCACTCCGCAGCACTGGGCGTTCGTGCCCATCCTCATTTCCAACGCGGAAACCGGCGTGCAAGCGGGCGCCCTGGTGATCCGTTTCCTCAACCCGGAAGACACGGTCAACAGCCCCTCCACCGTGGGTTTCGCCGCCAGGGTATCCCAAAAGATGCAGGTGGAGGTGAACCTATTCCCGGAATGGTACCTGCGGCAAAACCATTACCACGTTACGGCCGATCTCAACTATATCCGCTGGCCCGCCGATTTTTACGGAGTCAGCAACGCCAGCGATATCCTCAAGGACAGCGCCGATCATTATTTGGCCCAGGGAGTAAGCGGGGATCTTACCGTGGAAAGGCAATGGTGGCCGAAGTTATTCGCAGGCCCCCAGGCGCTGTTCAACTATGAAAACATCCAGGCCAAAGGCAGCCCCGTCTTGCTCACGGATTCAATTCCAGGAAAAAACGGAGGCTGGGTCAGTGGATTGGGCGGAGTGATGACCTGCGATCGGCGCGACGAAATTTATTGGGCGCGCCGCGGCTGCTTCTTGCGGGCCAAGGCCGCCTGGTACCGCGCCCTTTGGGGCAGCGGATTCGATTACGACAGTTACGGATTGGAAGCGCGGCAATTCCTCCCCCTTTTCGCGACCGGGGCCTTGGGATTGTCCGCCACCTTGCAGCTCAAGCAAGGCGACGTGCCCTTCCGGGAACTGTCCACGGCCGACGGCGATCACACCATGCGGGGCATGGTCCGTGGAAAATACCGCGACCGGCATCTTCTCGTGCTGCAAGCGGAGTACAAGAGCTATCTGCCCGATTGGAATTGGCTCAGTGCTTCCTGGATCCGCAAGCGCTTGGGATGGGCCGTGTTCACGGAAGCGGGGCAGGTGGCGCATCACATGGAGGATTTCGCTTGGAAGGAATTTCGGACGGATTTCGGGTTGGGGATCCGCTATGCCATGAATCCGGCGCAGCGGATGAATATCCGCATCGACGTGGGGTTCGTGGATAAAGGGGTGGCGCCTGCCATCAACATCAAGGAAGCGTTCTAGCGCCTTATTCTTACTTTTGCCCGCATGGGCAGAATCGTGTGCAAATTCGGGGGTTCCAGCGTCGCGGACGCCCCGCAATTCCTGAAGATCCGTAAAATCCTGGAATCGGATCCGCGCCGCGGCGTGGTGGTCGTGTCCGCCCCGGGCCGGCGGCGCAAGGACGAAGCCAAGATCACCGATCTGCTCTACCTGTGCCATGAACTGGCGCAAAAGCGCGTTTCCGTCAACGCCTCTTTCGCCCTTATCCGCGATCGTTTCCTGGAAATCGAGAAGGAGCTGGGATTGGGTTCGGCCTTCGCCGCCGGGTTGGAGGAATTCCGCGGGCAAATCCTGGCGGGCGCGGAACGCGATTTCATCGCCTCGCGCGGCGAATATTTTTCCGGACGGCTGATGGCGGAATTCCTCGGGGCGGAATTCGTCGATCCCAAGGACTGCGTGTTTTTCGATTCCGCCGGTAAGCTCGATCCTAGGACTTACTCGACGCTGGGTCAGCGATTGGAAGATGCGTCGAAGATCTTCGTGATTCCCGGTTTTTACGGGGCCGACGCCCAGGGCCGCATCAAGACCTTTTCGCGCGGCGGCTCCGACATTTCCGGGGCCATCGCGGCGCGCGCCGCCAACGCCGAGCTGTACGAGAACTGGACCGACGTGTCGGGCCTGCTCATGGCCGATCCCCGCGTGGTGGACAACCCGCATCCGCTCGACCTGGTGAGCTACCGCGAAATTCGCGAGCTGTCGTATATGGGCGCCAGCGTTTTCCACGACGAAGCCATCGCGCCCGTGCGCGAGGCGGGCATTCCCATCAACATCCGCAACACCAACCGTCCCGACGACGCGGGCACGCTCATCGTTTCCAAGCTCCCCGAAATCACCGTCTACGACATCGCCGGCATCGCGGGCAAAAAGAACTTTTCCATGTTCAGCGTGGAAAAGGCCATGATGAACCGCGAGGTGGGATTCGCGCGGCGCTTCCTCGGCGTCTTCGAAAGCCACGGCGTCAGCATCGAACATTTTCCCTCCAGCATCGACAGCATGAGCGTGGTGGTGGCCTCCGAGGAAATCGGCGACAAAACCGACGCCATCCGCGAGGACATTCAGCGACTGCTCGTTCCCGATCGCCTCGACGTGGAGCATGAGCTGAGCCTGATCGCGGTGGTGGGGGAGGGCATGGCCCGGCAGGTGGGCATGGCCGCGCGCGTATTCCAGGCCCTGGCTTCGGCTAAGGCGAACGTGCGCATCATCGACCAGGGCGCCTCGGAATACAACATCATCGTTGGCGTGGCCAACGCCGATTACGAAAAAGCGATTCGGGCGTTGTACGGGGAAATGACGAGGAAGTGAACTACTCGATCAGGCTCTTCAATTTCTGTCTGAAGCTGCGGGTGAGGGATTTCACCACCCGCGACAGGGCCGGTTTCCGCGTGCGGATCCCCTGTTTTTGGAAATCGCCCACCACCTTGAACTTGAAGAACGGCGCGCCTTCGGCGTCGCGGTACAGCCCGCTTTGGGCCAGGGGCCCCAACGATCGGTAATAATCCTCGCTCAAATGCCCGACCAAATCGAAAAACACATCGCCGTTCGGCGGCGGGGAGTCGTTGCCACCTTCCCCTGAAAGCGCGATGCGGCCGTATCCCTTGATTGACAGCGGTGCGCCGACGGCTGCCAGTGAATCCAGATAAAGCCGGGAATCCCGCATATGCCAGCGCACGATTTGCAAAGTTTGGAAACGGACGTCGTGCAAGGCGGGCATATAATCGCGGATCAGGGGATCCCGTTGGAAAGGCAGATTCCTGAGGCGCACGTTTTCCCCCAGGACGCTTCCCGAAGCGTCAAAGGAATTTTCGCCGCCCGATGCCGTCGTGAAGGCGGCGACTCCGCGTAAAATTCCGTCCATTTCCTGGCCGGACGCCAGCCGGGGCCGCAACAGTTTCCCCATGTCGACGTTCTTGAAGGCCATGGTCCCTTCCCAATGCGAGGAGGAATCGCGGGCGATGCCGCCTTCCAGCCCGATGGGACCCCATTTCGCGGCGAGGTTTTCCAACCGGAAGGAGTGGGGTCGACCCTCGAACCGGAAAGAGGCCGCGGAAAGAGCAGGGAATTCCCGCAGACGAATGCCCTGCGCCTCCACGTCGGCCACCAACGAAGGGCGCCATTTCAAATTCACCTTGATCTGCTCCACTTTGAGCGGCTGGGACGGAACCAACCCGTTGATCTCCATCCGCGATCCCCTGAAGGTGAAGCTCGACAGGTAATCGCGGAAATAACGGGCGGGAACCTGTCCTTCCAAAGTTTGGAAGAACGCGTCCAGCAGGTTCCAGTCCACCTGGATGGAACGGCCGTGAACCCCGCTGAAAACGATCCGGCCCTTCAGGATCTTGGCCAGCGAAACATCCAGGCTCAAATCGTCGATGCGGCAGGCCACCGGATTTCCCAGGCTGACCTGCCGCGCCCTGACTTGGCCGTGCAAGGTGACGGCGATGTCCTCGGCGGTGATGCCCAGGCGTTTCCAGGCTTCGATCCTCGTTTTAAGGAAAGGAGTCAGGGAAATTTTCACCGGGGCGAAAAAGAAAAACGCGGCGACGGCGAGGAGCAGGAGGAGGAACCAGAGGGAGCGGGGTTTTCTTTTCATAGAGTTTAATCCGCCCCCCTTCTTTCCAATGGGATTCATGGGGACAATTATCCCTCTTTCGGATCCAACGCGTCCCGCAAGGCGTCGTTAAACAGATTGAACGCCAGCACCAGCAGGAACAGCGCCGCCGTGGCGGCCGCGAATTGCCACCACACACCCCGGCCCACGAGTTCGAGGCGTGCGTCGTCGATCATCACGCCCCAACTGGGGAAGTTTTGCACTCCAACACCCAGATAGGAAAGGATGACCTCGCTTTTGATTGAGTAGACGAATACGAGGGAAGCCTGAACTAAAACCAGATGCAGCACGTTGGGCAGGATGTGGAAAAAGACGATACGCGCATCCCTGGCTCCGAGCGAGCGTGCAGCGCGCACATAGTCGAGTTCCTTTTGGCGGATCACCTCGCCGCGCACCACCCGGCAAGCGCCGACCCAGGACGTGATGCCCAAGGCGATGCAAACCGTGGCCAGCCCTTTGCCCGTGGGCAGCACCATGGCCAAGGCCAGCAGCAGCAAGATGGTGGGAATCGCGTCCAGCGTCGAGTACAGCCAAACCACCACGGCGTCGACAGCGCCGCGAAAATATCCGGAGAGCAGGCCGAGCGCTGTGCCCAGCGGAATGGCGATAAAGGTGGACGTAAATCCGACGATCAATGCTACGCCCTGGCCCTGCACCACGCGTGCCCAAACGGAACGACCCAATACGTCGAGGCCGAAGGGATGCGCGAAGGAAGGAGGCGCGTAAGCTTCGCCGATTTGCTGGGCATAACCCGGTGCCAGGATGCGGAGCAAGGCCAGCAACCCGGTGACGAGATAGATCGCGATCACCGCCACCGCCGCCAGCGCGAGTTTGTCGCGGGCGAAGCGTTTCCGGATCCGTTCCCAGAGATCGTGCATCAGGACGTCCTCACGCGGGGATCGAACCAGGCATAGAGCAAATCGCCGACGATGTTGGCGATGAGGTACAGCGCCGCACCGATGAAGGTCAGGGCCTTGATGACGGGAAGATCCGAGGCGTTGATGGCGTTGACGCTCATGTTGCCGAGGCCGGGGATGCCGAAGAAGTTTTCCAGCAGGATGGATCCGGTGAACAGCATGGGAAGATCCATCACCAGCAAGGTGAGGATGGGGATCATGGCGTTGGGCAGCACGTGACGGGCCAGCACGCGCGGCCATGCCAGCCCCTTGGCGCGCGCGGCCACGACGTATTCCCGCTGCATCTCCTCCACGAACACGGCCCGGTAAAAGCGCACCGTGGCCCCGAGGGAGGAGACGACCCAGATCAAAACCGGGAGGACGAGGAAGGGCACGCCCCGGAATCCCGGATCCCAGCCCGAGATGGGAAACCAACCGCTTTGGAAGGCAAACAAATATTGCGCCGCGATGATGAAAGCCAGAATGCTGAGACTCATGCCGGTGACGGAGGCCACCACCAACAGGCGATCGGGCCAACGGTTGCGATACAGGGCGGCGGTCAGAGCGATGGCCAGCGCGATGACGGTGGAAAGAAAAAACGCCGGCAAGGCCAAAGACATCGAAGGCCAAAGGCCGTCCCAAATCATCTGGGCGATGCGTTGTTTGGATTCCCAGGAGCGGCCGAAATCCCAGCGGAGCAGGCCGCCGACATAGTCGAAATATTGATGCCATAGCGGTTTGTCGAGGCCCAGTTGATGGGTGATGCGGGCGATCTCGGCGGGCTTGGCGTTCTTACCCAGCATGCGGTACACGGGATTTCCGCCCACCATGTGGAACAGGACGAACAACAACACGGTGATGCCGAGCAAGGTCGCGAAGGCGTGGGCGAGGCGGCGCAGCAGGAAGTTCACTGGGCCTCCCACCTTTTCCGCCGCGCTTCCGCGTCCAGCCGGAAATATTTCAACGGCGCGTCGATGGTGGCATGCGGTTTGAGATTTCCCACCCAGTCATAAGCCAGCACTTCGGCGATGCGATGGGTGACGAAAATCCACGGGCAATCCTCAGCCACGAGGTCCCGCATGCGCCGGATGATGGCTAACCTTTCTGACCCGTCCTGCAGCGTTGCCATGCGATGGTAGAGCCTGTCGTATTCGGAATTCCTGTAGCTGGCGTTGTTTTCCCCCGGCGGCTCGTTGGGCCCGTACAGCAGTTGCAGGAAATTCTCGGGGTCGGGGTAATCCGCGGCCCAGGCCGCCCCCACGAGCTGGAATTTTTTCCGCCGCAGCCGTTCCAGGAATTCCGGCCAGGTGCAGGATTCCATCTTGATGCGTACGCCGATGGCCGCCATGTTCTGGGCGAAATGCTCGCCGCGCTGGCGCGCATCGGTGCTGGAAACGGTCAGGTAGCCCAGTTCCGGAATACCGGCGCCTCCCGGATGCCCGGCCTCGGCGAGTTTTTTCCGCGCGGCCCCGAGGTCGAAGCGGCCATAGGGGCTGCGGAACGCCGAGTCGTAGCCGAACAATCCGGGCGGGATGGGGCTTTGCGCCCGGATGCCGCGCCCGTTGAGAAAGCGATCGATTTCGGTTTCCACGTCATAAGCGAGCTGCATGGCCTGGCGCAGCGCCCGGTTTTTCCCCAACACGGGATCTTCCATGTTGAAGCAGATATAGGTGATGTCGAGCTCCGGCATGCGATGCAGGCGTACGCCCTTGCTGGTGAATTCGTCGCGCAAAAAATGCTGGGGCGTAACGGCCTGGGCGTAATTGTCCTTGGGGATGCCGCCCCGATCGAGATTGCCGCGCAGGAAGTTCAGCCACATGGGCTGGGTTTCCTCGAATATGGAAAGCTCGATGCGATCCAAGAACGGCAACGGCTGGCCCGCGTCAGCCAAAAGCCCCGCGGCCGAATCCCCGGGTCCGCCTTCGGAGGGATAATTTCCGTGGTGGTATTTCAGATTCTTCTCGTACACCAGCCGCAGCCCATGCCGCCATTCCTTGAGCGTAAAGGGCCCGGTGCCCACGGGATGGTTGAGGAATTCCTCGCCGTAATATTCCACGGCTTCGCGGGGCAACACGGCGCAGTACGGCATGGCCAGGATGTATTTGAAATAAGGATAAGGTCGCGTCAGTTCGATGCGTATCGTTGAGTCGTCAAGGGCGCGCAGTCCCGCGATTTCCTGATCATACAGCGAGGGATAAATTGAATCCGGCAGCGGCGGCAATTTCTCCGATTCCTTGCGGAAGCCGTCGAGGCCTTTCACCTTGCCGTCGAAAATCCACCAGCCGAAGGTTTGCGTGCGCACGTCGACGAGGCGTTTGATGCTGTAGATGAAGTCTTTCGCCGTGAGCTTCCGGCCTTTTCCTTTCGGGAAACATTTGTCGTCCTGGAATTCGATGTCGGGGCGGAGATGGAGGGTGTACACGGTGTCGCCCGCTCCGACTTCGGGCAAGGCCGAGGCCAGGCAAGGCTGCACGTCATAGGGCCGCGCCAGGTATTTGTATTCGTACAGGCATTCGTAGATCTGGAACTGGCATTGGTTGGAATAGGAATCCGAGGCCTGGGCCGGATCGAAGGTTTTGAGATTCGAGGCCAGCGCGCCCCGGAACACGTTGCCCCGGGTTTGATGCGCGGGGTTGCAGGCGGTAAGGACGGCGAGGAGAAAGAAAAGGATAAAAGCGCGCATGTTTCCGGTCTACAGAAGCGTGAGTAAAAGACCGGGAATCCTGGAGAAATCCGAGTCCGCGGTTACGAGTTCCAGCCCATGCTGGAGGGCGGTTGACGCGATCCAAAGATCGTTTGCCGCCACCGGGGTTCCTTGGCGCTTAAGATGTGATTTCAACAACGCGTAGCGGCGAGAAGTCTCTTCATCTACCGGCAGAATGCGGACGCGGGACAGGTCCAGATAATCCAGTAAGTCCTTTTCGTTTTCCGCGGTTCGATTCCCCAACTGGAAACCGGTTCGTAATTCCCCGAGGACTATGGGATTTAAGCAAACCTGGTCGGCGATGCGCGCCACTTCCGCGACCGCGGAGTGCCCTTTGAACAGTAGGGAATATGCGGAAGTGTCGAGTAAAACGCGTCTCATACCCACATTTTAGGATCGATGCGGCGCTGAGATTTCAAATTCTTGTCGAATTCATCGGCTTCCGTTTTGGACCATTTACCGATGAAACGGTCCATGTCGTGGTGTCGCGTTTTTTGCGAACCACCGGTATGACCCAAGGCCTCTTCCAGCAGTCCCACCACGGCTCGGTTCAGGCTGGTGTGCCGCTGCTTGGCGCGCATTTCGATTTCACGGGCGACCTTGGGCGGGCAGTCTCGCAGGGTAATGGTTTTCATGGCCACCTCCGATGCAATCTATGCATCACTTTGATGCAAGTATAGCATCAAAAATGGCTTTTTTACCTTACAAACTTTAGCGGGGCTTCACATGATTTTGCGCTTTCTTTCCTTGGCTTCCCTGACGGCTTTTTTCCTCGCTTGCCAGAAAAAAGAAACCCCGGATCGCGCCGCGTCGGAATCCTCCGCCGCCCCCGTCGCCTTGGACTCGGCCGGGGAATTCGATCCCATCGCCAATCCGGACGCGGTTTCGGGCGGAACCTATTTGGCCTGGGGCGGCTCCTTTCCGAAATCGCTGAACCCCTGGCTGGAATATTCCTCCTTCAACAAGCAGGTCAGCGACTTGCTGTTCGAGTCCTTGGTGTCGCTGCATTCCGTGAAGGATGAACCTGTGGGCGTGCTGGCGCAAAGTTGGGAGATCTCCCCGGACGGAAAGACCTTCACCTTCCATCTCGACCCGCGCGCGCGCTGGAGCGACGGACACGCGGTGACGGCCCGCGACGTACAATTCTATTACGACGTGATGATGAATCCGAAGAACATGACGCCCATTTTCCGCGTGGGCCTCAAGCGTTTCGATCGCCCTGAAATCGTCGACAGCGTCACCTTGCGCGTTGTGGCGCATGAAACCCATTGGGCGAATTTCTGGGAGGCGGCGAACCTCACGGCCTTGCCCGCGCATGTTTGGGATGGCAAGGATTTCAACCAAATCAATTTCGAATTCCCCGTGGTGAGCGGGCCGTACGTCTTGGAGGAAGTGAAGAAGGAGCGCTATGTCTCGCTCAAGCGCCGCGGCGACTGGTGGGGGAGGGCCAAGCGCTACAACCGGGGCAAATACAATTTCGACCGCATCAAGTTCCGGTTCATGGAGGATCAGAACAAGCTGCTGGAGGCTTTCCAAAAAGGCGACTTCGACGCCTGTCCCGTTTATACGGCGGCCATATGGGCCGAGAAAACCCGTTTCGATCAGGTGAAGAAAGGTTGGGTGGCGCGCCAACGCGTGTACAACCAGGAACCCAAGGGATTCCAAGGCTTCGCGCTCAATTTACGTCGACCTTTGTTCCAGGACGCGCGCGTTCGCCAAGCCCTTTGTTATCTGTTGAACCGCGAGTTGATGAATGACAAGCTCATGTACAACCAATATTTCCTGCTCAACTCTTATTATCCCGACTTGTATCCGGGCAACCGGAATCCCGCGGCTCCGCAATTCAAATACGATCCGGAAAAGGCCCGGGCATTATTGGCCGAAGCCGGTTGGAAACCGGGGCCGGACGGAATCCTAGCCAAGGATGGGAAAAAGTTCAGCGTGGTTTTTCCCACCAACTCTCCGGATCTGCGCCATTACAACGTGTACCTGGAGGACTTGAAACAGGTGGGCATCGACGCCCGCATCGATCAAATTTCCGGGTCGACGCTGAGCAAGCGCGTGGACGAGCACGACTTCGACCTGTTCTGGACCGCCTTCGGCGCCTCGCGGCTGCGCGATCCCGAAGCCACGTGGCTGTCCTCCGCCGCCGATCAAATCGCTTCCAATAATATCCCCGGCGTCAAGGACGGGGTGGTGGACAGCCTCATCGGAGCGCAGAAGACCGAGATGGATTTGGGAAAACGGAACGACATACTCCGCCGCCTGGATGCGCGCCTCACCAGCCTGGTTCCCTTCGTCCTGCTGTGGCAAGCGGATCACACCCGTCTCCTGTACTGGAACAAATTCGGCATGCCTAAATACGTGCTGAGCAAATTCGATCGTGAGGATTGCATTCCCACTTATTGGTTCGTGGATCCTGCCAAGGAAAAAGCCCTGGCCTCCGCGATGGATAAAAACCAACCGTTGCCGATCGACACCGGCGACGTGAGGTATCAGGACTGATTGTCCCGCTGCCTTCGGCTCCGCTCAGGCAGCGGGAGGCTCACTCTGCGGAGGGTTGGTTTTTCCTTTTCGGATTGTGCATTCCGCTCCCTGAGCGTAGTCGAAGGGAGCGGAGAGGGTTGCTCAGGCAAGGGTAACATGTTCCCCGAATGCGTTTCGTTCCGACATTCGGCCAACTGGTGCAGTTGATTGGTGTCCCCGGCGATGAGCGATTGCTTTTTCTTCCGAACCCAACCCTGAACTTGTTTTTCACGGTAAAACGCTTCGTCGATACGAGCATGCTTCTCGCAGTAAACCAGTTTCACCGGAGGTCTTTTGGCAGTGTGATTTGCGCCAATGCCGTTCCGGTGTTCCCATAATCGTCGCCCCAAATCTTTGGTGCTGCCGGTGTAATAGCTTCCGTCGCCGCATTCCAGGATATACATGTAGGGCATAATTTTCCTTTGCCTTCCCCTCGCCCCTTCGGCTCCGCTCAGGGAGCGAGGGGCGGCCTTTTCCGCTACTACTGCCAAGAGGTTTTCCCCCGCTGCCTGAGCGTAGTCGAAGGCAGCGAAAGCTTCGATCAAAGAGAGTGGGCGACCACCGCCGTTCAGGGAGGGTAGTTCCGCTCTTTCTTTTCCTGTGTGCGCAAACTCACACAGGGGCCCCGTTCCCTTCGGCTCCGCTCAGGGAACGGGGGAGTGTGCTGACGCGCTCTTCCTCTGCTTCCCCGCTGCCTGAGCGGAGCCGAAGGCAGCGGGGGTTTGAAACTAGCTTTGAAAAATCACCTCATGAAACCCTACCTTCTCCGTCGCTTATTGTTGATGGCGCCGACTTTGTTCGGCATTTCCTTGGCCTGTTTCCTGCTCACGCAATTCGTGCCCGGCGGGCCGGTGGAGCAGATGATCGCCAAGATCCGCCATGCCGCGAGCGAGAAAGGGCGCGACGCTTCGCAAGCCGTCACCGCCGAGGAAGTCGGGAATATCCGCCGCTATTACGGCTTCGACAAGCCGATCCCCGTGCGTTACCTGCTCTGGATGGGAAAAGTGCTGCGTTTGGATCTTGGCCGATCCTATTCCTACGGCGAACCGGTATGGGACGTGATCAAATCGAAATTTCCCGTCAGCCTGTTCTTCGGCCTCACCTCCTTTTTTCTCTCCTACGCGGTTTGCATTCCCCTGGGGCTTTGGAAGGCCATCCGGCATAAATCGTCCTTCGACACGGTTTCGTCCACCCTCATTTTCGCGGGCTATGTCATGCCCGGCTTCGCCTTGGGCGTACTTTTGCTCACCTTTTTCGCCGGCGGAAAATATTTCGACTGGTTCCCGCTTTCGGGCATGATCTCCGACGATTGGGAATCCTTCTCGGTTTTCGGCAAGGTGGTGGATTTCCTGCGCCATATGACCTTGCCGCTGATCTGCTACATGGCTTCCGAATTCGCCTTTCTCACCTTCTTGGTCAAGAACACCTTGCTGGAGGAAATGTCCAAGGACTATATGCGCACCGCATTGCTGCAAGGCATGAGTTTTCCCCAAGCGGTATGGACGCATGCCCTCCGCAACGCGCTCATTCCCTTGGCCACGCGCGCCGGCGAAATTTTCACCGTGTTTTTCGCCGGAGCCTTGCTCATCGAGAAAGTGTTCGACATCGACGGCATGGGGCTTTTGGCTTTCAACTCCGTGGTGAACCGCGACTATAACGTGGTGCTCGGCATCATCATGCTGTCCAGCCTGCTCGCCATGCTGGGGCGACTGTTGTCCGATCTCCTGTACGTGTGGGTGGATCCGAGGATCAGGTTAAGATGAAATTCCCTCACCCCCGACCCCTCTCCACGCTTAAACGCGTAGAGAGGGGAGTAAAGATGTTCGTACTCCGTTTCATTACAACGCTTCGTTCGGAAAGAGGGTGGGGTAGGGAACATCTCCCCTCTCTCACTACTGTGGGAGAGGGGTCGGGGGTGAGGGTATGAAACCCTCCTCGCCTTTTCTCCGTTTCCGCTCCCAGCGCCGGGCCTGGTGGTCTTTGCTGATCTTGACCGGAGCTTTCGTGCTGTCGCTGTTCAGCGAACTCTTGGCCAACGATAAGCCGTTACTTCTGCGTTACCATGGCGACTTGTGCTTTCCCGCCGTCCGTTTTTATCCCGGCACGCGCTTCGGCTTTCCCCATGCCACCGAGCCTGATTACGTGGCCTTGGCGGCCGATTCGGGTTTCCGCGCCGCCGGCGGATGGATGCTTTTTCCTCCTTATCATTGGGGGCCTTATCGTCCGCATCTCGAACTCGCGGGCAATCCGCCGCATCGCCCCTCGCTGCAGCATTGGCTGGGAACCGACGGCTCGGCGCGCGACGTGCTGTCGCGCCTGCTGTACGGCTTCCGCCTGTGCATGGCTTTCGCCTTGCTCATCTCGCTTTTTTCCGCCGCGCTCGGCATCCTCATCGGCGGCTTGCAGGGCTATCTCGGCGGCACCACCGATTTGCTGGGCCAGCGCTTCATCGAGATCTGGTCGGCGCTGCCCTTCCTGTACGTGGTGGTGCTGTTGGGCGCGATTTACGGCCGGAGCTTCGCCTTGCTGGTGTTCGTGGTGGCGCTGTTCGAATGGATTGGCCTTTCCTATTACATGCGCGGGGAGTTTTACCGCTTGAAAAACCTGGCTTATGTGCGCGCCGCGCGCGCGCTCGGAATTCCGGAGCGTCGGATTTTCCTGAGGCATGTCCTTCCCAACGCCTTGACTCCGGTGGTGACCATTCTTCCCTTCACTCTGGTGGCCGGCATATCCACGTTGACGGCTCTCGATTTTCTCGGTTTCGGTCTACAACCTCCCGCTCCATCCTGGGGCGAGCTTTTGCATCAGGGCCTGGAAAACCTGCAAGCCCCCTGGCTGGCGATGACCTCCGTGGCCGCGCTGTTCATCACCTTGATGCTGGCCACCTTGATCGGCGAAGGTGCGCGCGAGGCCTTCGATCCCAAGGCCGATGCGCGGGTGGAATGAAAAACCGTTTATTTCTCTCCGCGTTATTCCTGTCGCTGGGATCCCCCTTTGGCTGGGGCCCGGTCGGACATCAGGTGGTTGCGACCATCGCCGAGGATTATTTGAGTCCCGCCGCGAAGGAGAAAATCTCGAGGCTGTTCGGCGGAAAAATCGATTTGGCCGGGATGTCGGTATGGGCCGACCGCATGCGTTCGTCGGATTCCACCACCGAGCCCTGGCATTTCATCGACATCGATGTCCGCAAAAGCCCCAAGAGAAGCGACGAAGGGAAATTCTGCTCGGTTAAAAGTTGCGTGACGGAGCAAATCGACAGGGATATTGCCATCTTGAAGGACAAAGCCAAAAGCGCAGAAGCACAAATCGTGGCGCTGAAATACCTGATCCATTTCATCGGAGACATCCATCAGCCCTTGCATTGCGCCGACGATTCCGATCGGGGAGGCAACGATAAAATCGTGCTGTATCGGGAGCCTGGCGCTAAAAAGGAAACGCGCGTCAGCCTCCATGCGCTATGGGATCGATTGATCGAAATAAAAACCGAGGAAAATCCCGGGATGCTGGCGCAGCAACTGGAAAAGAATATTTCGGAGCAGGACAAAAAGCGGTGGCGCGCAGGCAAGCCTGCCGAATGGGCTTGGGAGAGCTATTTGATCGCGAGAGACAGTATTTATCCCGATTTTCAGCCCGGTCCATCTTCGGCCCGTGGAACACCTTTGCCTCCGAAATATTATTCCGGCGCGATGCGGAAAATCGTCGACCGGCAGCTTTGCAAGGCCGGCATCCGGTTGGCCTTTGTGTTGGAAAATATATTTGGGAAATAACCTATGCGCGCGCCCTTGACGTTGAAAAGGAGATAGGCTCCGGGGGCTTTCGGAATCGCGCCGACTCCAGGGTCGGTTTTATAACGAATCGCAACCGAACTGTTCAAGCCGGTCAATAAATCCAGGGTGGATTGGGAGGTGGTCCCGTCTTCCCACAACTCGATATCCAGCGACAACGGTCTTCCATGCGATCTGGCATTGTTCACCCAAGTCTGGACCTGATTCAAGGTCACCGTTGTATTGATGGGCTGATTCGCGCCAGTGATGCCCCAACCACCATCCACCAGGAACATCCCATGCCCTACCAGCCCCTTCTGGGGACCATCGGTGAACACGCCATTGCCGCCCACCGGCGATTGGCCGAACAGCTCGTTTCCGTAGCTGCCTTCCGCGAACCACGCGTCCTGGAAATCCGTGAACCTGGCTGCAACCCAGGCATTCCAGGAAACCATGCGTTTCGGGTTTCCCGTTCTTGCTACGGCCGCCAGCCGTTCAAAAGGAGCGGGATAATAATAGCAGCCGTCGTCGAAAAACCACCCGTCGAGATTGGCGCCATAGCGGGCTCCGATTTCGCCGACTACCGCGCTCCAATTATTGAAGAATTGGGTTCGATCGCCCGTGCCCGTGAGGTAAAAGTTCGACGGCCAGGTGAATTTCGAAGTCCATGCCGGCTCCTGGCCCATCCCGGTATGGTAATAGAGGCAAAGTTTTATCCCGTTATTATGCAGAGCCGTCGCGATTTCTCCCAGCAAATCGCGGGTGGTGGTATAGCCGGGGGCGCCGATGATGCTATCCACAGTATGGATCGGGGCGATGAGCCTATACGTGACCCAGGTGATGGACCAGATCACGTAAGCAGCGCCCGTAGCCTTGATCAGGGTCACGAACTTGTTCACGTCGAAGCCGTTGGCGAAATTCTGCAAGGTTTGTTGATTTCCGGTTTGCGGGTAGCCCCAAGGTCCGAATTGGAGCATGATACCGTATCTTGTATTGGGGCCGCAGAACCAAGTCGGATAGCTTTTGAAATTCGCCACTCTCGTGTCATAAGCGGGCTTGTCCGACTCGCGCAGCAATTCCAGCGATTTTATTTCGATGTTGCTGCCGGCGGCCGTATTCCGGATCAATTGCAGGACGTGGGTGCCTGCGGGGATATTGATCACCCCGGCATCCACTTTGTCCCACCCGATGGCGCGGGTGGTGAAGTCGAGCGTCGCCGTTTGCCCCGCGACGGAAAGCCTCAAGGGCACTGCGGCCCCGGAGTTCAGCAAGGCCCAAACATGATACGTGGCGCCGGCCGCAAGGCTGACATTCCATCGGAGATAATCGTTCACGTTGTCATTGAAACCCGTCACCCACATATGCTTCAAGTTGCCGAAAGTCGCCGTGGTGATGCCCGAGTTGTGGTCTGATCCCCCTGCCATCAACTGGACAAGGTTGTCGGTGGTGGCGGTCTGGTCGAACACGATCGGATTGGGACCGGCTTGAGGGACATCCGTGTCGGCAAACGCTGCCATGGAAAACAAAACCGTCAAAATGCTGATTCTCAATAACATGATTTCTCCTTGCAACGGGCTCTTATGAAGCAGGAACCCGGACGGGCTCAACCTACGACGATAGGTTTTCTTTCTTAATAGGAAAGATTTGAATTGATTGAATTCAGTAAATCCATTATTACAGTTTCGGCGAGCAACGCGGAATCCGTACACGATGGAGTCCGTTCAGTCTTCATCAGACTATCAGAGGCAGTAAAGACACAAATCGCAGATTGGGCACGCGGGGATAGTCCTGGGTGAAGGCGTATTGCTTGCGGTAATCTCCGGGCGACAGACCCATGATTTTCTGGAAATTCCGGCTTAAGTGGCTGGAATCGTAGAAGCCGCTTTGCAATGCGATATCGGAGATTTTCTCCTTTCCTTTCACCAGGGCCTGGCAGGCCGCGTCGATGCGCACGCGGATCAAGTATTGCATGGGCGTAATGCCGAATAGTTCTTTGAAATGCCGCTCGACTTGGCTGAGTGACATGGACATCAGAGATGCGAACTCCACCATGTTGATGGGAGACTTGTAATTGCGCATCACGTGATCGAATACCTTACCCATGTGCATGAGCGATCCCAATTGGCTTAGCTTCTTCAAGTCGCGGCCAAAACCGGCTACCCCGGCGATACGGTTCAGCCGATCGTATAGTGGAATTTTGATGGTGGAATGCCATTCTGTGCTGTGATCGGGCAAGATGGCCAATTCGATGATGTTCTCCAGGCTTTTCCGCGTGGACATCACCTGCTGATCGTCCTGCACATATTTTTCCGAGATGGAACTCGGCCAGAAATCGAAATCGGTGCGCCCCAATACCTTCGATTTGTCCGCCTGCCCGGTGCGTTTCTGAACGAAACCCCGGTTCACCATTATGAAATGGCCGGAGCGATCCTTGGCGAAGAAATAAATGTCAGGCATGAGATCAAACAGCGATTCGACGCCGCGAAGCCAATCCAAAGTCACCGCGCCTTCAGAAAGCGGGTTATCGGTCATGGGTGCCCCTCTTTTGCTGATGCCTAAATGTAATGCCCATTTTTTTGCGGTCAGCGGCATTGCAAGCGGAGTCGCGCTGCTTGTACGGATCCATGATCCATGGCTTGGATACCCTTGGATCATCAAATCACGATTCGCGATTTGATGGGACGCATGCTGGATCGGTTTTCCCATGGACCCGGAACGGTCCACTATTCCCTGCCTGCGAGGGGGCGAGGGCTGCTCTTGGTGGAAATCAAAACATCCCGCGGCGTCGAATGCCTTCGCCTATGCAGGTTGTGAGGGGCGGTTCCATGCGGGGCTTGCACAACAAGCGGGCGCGCAATAGCTTGAAGGCGGGCGCGGCCGTCGGAGAAGACGCCGTTGCCCGGTTGTTCAAGGGCCCGGCGCCACGACGTCGATTTCGATTTTCAAATCGTCGTCGGTGCGGACAAACAGCAAGGCCGGCCTTCCCACCTTGAAATCCGAAAGCTTGACGACGAATTCCGCGGTGACGCGGATCAAACTCCCGGCGGCGGTGTAAGCGATGGGAAAATCCACCGGGCGCTTTATTCCGTGGAAGGTTAACTGGCCGAAGACGCGAAAGGCGTTTGCGTGGCCCCGCACCGAATCGCTGGCGAATTCCACGAAGGGATATTTGAAGGCCTCCAGGATTTCCAGGGCGTGGCTGTCGCGGTTGGAGTTTCCGCTGTTGAAGGACAGCACGGGAACCTTGACCGCGATGGCGGCATGCGTGGTGTCGTCGTCGAGCGCCACCGTGCAGGTGAATTCCCGGCTTACGCCTTCGACATGATGGAACGGGTGGTGAAGGTGGTAAACGATGCGCGATTTTCCCTGAATGGCCTCGTAGGTTTTCGCGGCGGCGGGCCAAGCGGCGAACGCCAGAAAAATCGCCGGCAGAAACAAATGCGCACGCGTTCTTTTTTTCAAAACGCCTCCCGCCTTAAAAGGTGACCACCAGCATGGCGGCGGCGAAAGCGGCGAGAGTGGCATAGCCCACGGCCTGATGGTAGGGAGCCAGATCCGAATGGCCGTATTTCACCATGTCATGCCGCACCAAGGTCCCAAGCACCGGCATGGCCAGCATGCCCGTGAAGTGAATGGCGCCCAGGAGCTTATGCGTCGAAATCGAGCTCCATTCGCCGCGACGAACCATCGGTGGCGGAGTGAGCAGGGACAGCGAGGCCGTGGTGAAATACCCCGCCACCGTGGTGTAGGCCATGGCCTTGTGCATTTGGGAAAGATCGCGCTGGCCGTTGTAAACCTCTTGGCCCAGGAAAACCGCGCCCGCCATCGCGGCGAGGGTGGCGAAGCCCCCGAGTTGGTGCAAGGTGAGCATGACGCGGCGGTCCCGCAATTCCCGTTCCCGACCTGCCTGCGTCAGGGGGAAATCGAAAATCTTCCGCATCGCTCCGTGTTCCGACCACAACATCCGTTCCATCGGCCCGAGCCGTTCCGGAAGCAGCGGAGTCTTTTGTGCCGAATCCTGGGCCCGCGCGGAACCCAAGGCGGCGGCGAAAGCGAATAGAAAAGTGGTTTTGAACAGGAACCGCAAGCGAGGATCTCCGGGCGGTCAATTTACAAACCGGGGATGGGCCGGGTTTTCCGCCCAGCCGCGCGGTGTTAACCTATGTCTACACGTATGATGCTGCGATACTATTATAGGCCCCGTTGGAAGCGGAGGGACAAACGAAATCGCCGCTAAAGGCTCTGGTATTGATAGGCGGGGGCATGCCCAAGGCCTTTTGGTACGATTGCGGCGGCCTTCCCGCTTCCGCTTTGCCGACGGGATCCGTGGTGGAAGTGCCCCTGAAAACGCGCGTGGTCCCCGGAGTGGTGGTGGAAACGGGGACCCCTGAGCTTTCCTTCGCCACCAAAGCCATCCTGCGCCTGGCGCCGGATTCTGCGCGTGTTCCCGCCCCCTGGCTGGAATTGCTCCAGTGGATCGGAAAGTATTACTTCACTCCGCTACCCTTGGTGTTGCAGGCGGCTTTGCCGAAAACCGCCACGCGGTTTTTGTTCCGGCCGCCTAAACGCGGGGTGAAATCCCGATCCCCGGCGGTAGGGGCAACCCGCGGGGTGCCCCTACCGCCGGGGGATGGGGGGCGGCAAATCCCCCAACCCGCCCAGCGCGCCGCCATCGACGCCGTAGCAGC
>JBGPFT010000012.1:0-18889 GCA_041483475.1 Fibrobacteria bacterium
CCGTCCACCAAGGTGTCATAGGTATTCTCATAGAAACGGGCGTCATCGAAAGGCGGCTGCATGAGATATTCGGCGTCGGGGCGGTAAAACAACCAGTCGGCTTTTCCGCGCAAGGCTTTCGCCCCCACGTCGCGGAACCAATCGTAGCGGCGTTGAAAAACCACGGAGCGAAGGGCCTTGCCGAAAAGCGAGCGATCCTTGGAGGCGGCGTCCCAGGCATGCAGGTTGGCCTTGGTGGGCGGTCGCCGGAAAATTTCCAACGCATGCGGTCGTTCGCGCAGAACCATCATTTCATATACGGCCTGGGCAAGGGGAAACCCGGCGGCGATCAGGAGCAACGAGGCCGCAATGCTCCACAGCAAAATTTTGAACGTGGGTTGAAGTTTCGATTCCATCGCAGCGCCTAGAATTGGAAATACAGGAAAGGGTTGAAGGCTTGCGTGTACATCGTGCTGATTCCGAGCAAGAACAAACCGAAGGCGAGAGCAAATTTTCCCCAGGTGAGACGGTTTACGTATTCGTAAGCCTGCAAGGGTTGGATTACCAACGCGGCGCACAGGATCATTTCCAATACATGCTGGCGACCGTATAATTCCGGCGTCAGGAAAGAAGCGAAAGCGGAGGGCGTTCGCATGGAAGACATGGATCCAAGATACTGGAAGGCATGGGACAATCCCCTGGCCCGGAAAAAAACCCAGGTGATCAGCACGACGACGAAGGTGATGCCGACGCGGAGCCGGCGCGGGCTGTTCGCATACCAGGGTTTCTTGCCGCCCCAACGCTCCAGGCCCAGCATGACCCCGTGAATTCCTCCCCAGAAGATGAATTGCCATTCCGCGCCGTGCCAGAACCCTCCGAGCAACATCACGATGGCGAGATTGATATAAGTGCGGCCTTCCCCTTTGCGGTTTCCGCCCAAGGGAAAGTAGAGGTATTCGCGAAGCCAACCGGAAAGCGAGAGATGCCAGCGCTTCCAGAAGTCGGTGATGCTGTCGCTGTGATAAGGGGCGTTGAAGTTACGCAGGAGGTCGAAGCCGAACATATGGCCGAGGCCCAGCGCCATCACCGAATAGCCGTTGAAATCGAAATAGATCTGGAAGGCATAGGCCAGCACGCCCCACCAGGCGTCGAACCAACGCGGCGCTTCGGCCGCGAAGGCGGCGTCGGCGATTTGCCCCACGGGATTGGCCAGCAGGATTTTCATGGCAAACCCGAGGAAAAACAGCACGGCGCCGCGCGCGAACAGGGCCAAAGTGTGGCGGCGATCCTGAAGCTGCGGGGCCAGCATGTTGTAGCGCAGGATGGGCCCGGCCACCAGTTGCGGGAACAGGGAGACGAAGCAGGAGTAGTCGGCGAAGGCGCGCACGGGGCGCAAACCCCGGTACACGTCGATGATATAACTCATGCTGTGGAAGGTGTAGAAGGAAATGCCGATGGGAAAGGCGATGCGCAATACCCGGAACGCCGGCGCGCCCACCAGCGCCAAAAGATGATTGAGATTCATCTGGGTGAATACGCCGTATTTGAACACGGCCAAGAGGGTGAGATTGACGATCAAGGAGAATACGAGGAAGGTTTTGCGTCGCGAAGGGTTGAGGTCGGCGCGCCCCAATTGAATCCCAAGGAGATAATCCACGACATTGGTGAACAGCATGGGCAGCACGAACCAGGGCTCGAACCACGAGTAGAAGGCGTATCCGGCCAAGGTCAGCCAGAGGTTGCGGATGAGGTAACGCGATTGTCCGGGCTTCGGATCGCGGCGATACGGCAGCAGGTAATAGACCAGCAGGGCCAAAGGCAGGAAGCAGAAGAGGAAGATTTCTTCGGTGAAGACCATGAAGTGGTTCCAGTCCGGGCGAATTAAAATACGGAAACGAAGATATCCGGTAGAGCCCTTGATTCGGGGGTCAACCCCTTACCGCCCCTACCATCCGCAGCGCCTCGGCCGTGGCCTTCACGTCATGCACGCGCAGGATCGACGCTCCCTTCAAGGCCGCGTACACGGCCACCGCCACGCTGGGGTGAAGCCGGTCGCTTTTTTCCAGGCCGGGAGTGTTGCCGATGAAGGACTTGCGGCTATGACCTAAAAGCACGGGACAGCCGATGGCATCCAGCATTTCCAGGTTTTCGATCAAGGAATAATTGTCCTCCAGGCGCTTTCCGAAACCGAGGCCCGGGTCCACGGCGATTTGTTCCTTGGGAGTTCCCATGGAAACCAAAACGCGCACGCGTTCGGTGAGGAAATCGCGCACCTCGCGCGGGGCGTCCTGGTAAAACGGGTTTTGCTGCATGGTGCCGGGAAAACCCCGCATGTGATTCAGCACGACGCCGGCTTGAAAATCCTTCGGTACTCCCGCCATGGCCGGATCCATGGTCATCGAGGAAATGTCGTTCACGATGGAGGCGCCGGCTTCCAGGGCCGCGCGCGCCACGCCGGACTTGGTGGTATCCACGGAAATGGGGCAATCCGGAAAGCGCTTGGCAATGGCCTGAATCACCGGCAATACCCGCTTCCGTTCCTCTTTTTCGGATACGGGTTTCGCGCCGGGACGGCTGCTTTCGCCGCCCACGTCCACGATATCCGCGCCTTCCTTGAGCATGGCCGCGCAGCGCCGCAAAGCCGCGGCCGTGGTCTTGAGTTTTCCGCCGTCGTGGAAGGAATCGGGCGTGACGTTCAGAATGCCCATGATCAGCGGTCGATCGCCGCCCAAAACTTTTCCCCGCACCGTCCATGGCCGGGGATGCATGACGGAAACGGGCTTTCCCCAGGGGGATTCTGAATTCACGCCGTGGTATCGACGCGGCGCTCGGCCCGGCCCTGGAGATAGGCGCGGCTTTTTTTGGTGACGCCCGTTAATTCGCCTTTGATGGCCTTGTGGATCTCATCGGTTTCCAGCACTTCGTGTTCCAACAGGGCCTGGGCGAGATTGGTCAATTCCTTTTGATGTTCCTTGAGCAAGGCCGCCACCCGCTCCATTTGCCCGTCCACGATTTGCCGCACCACCCGGTCGATTTGCACGGCCGTGGCCTCGGAATAATCGCGGTGCTGGGCGATTTCGCGGCCCAGGAAAATCTCCTCCTGCTTCTTGCCGAAGGAAATGGGCCCCAGTTCCGACATGCCCCATTCGCATACGTATTTGCGCGCGAGCTCGGTGGCTTTCTCGATGTCGTTGGAGGCCCCGGTGTTCATCTGATTGTAGACCAGAAGTTCGGCCCCGCGTCCGCCCATGAGTATGGCGATCTTGTCGAGGATATAGCGCGAGTCCACCGTATACCTGTCCTTTTCGGGAAGCTGGAAGGTGATGCCCAGCGCGCGCCCGCGCGGGATGATGGTGATCTTGTGCAGCGGATCGGCATGCGGCACGTTCAGCGATACAATGGCATGGCCGGCTTCGTGGTAAGCGGTGGTGCTTCGCTCCTCCTCGGTGAGAATGCGCGAGAACCGCTCCGAGCCTATCATCACCTTGTCCTTGGCCTCCTCAAAGTCGAGCATGGTGACTTTTTCGCCGCCGAAGCGGGCGGCCAAAAGGCAGGCTTCGTTCACCAGGTTTTCGAGATCGGCTCCGGCCAAACCCGGGGAACCCTTGGCGATCTTGACGACGTCCACGTCTTCGGCCAGGGGAATCTTCCGTTTGGCCAAGTGTACGCGCAGGATGCCTTCGCGTCCCAGGGAATCGGGCAAATCCACCACCACTTGGCGGTCGAAGCGTCCCGGGCGAAGGAGGGCCGGGTCGAGTACGTCGGGGCGGTTGGTGGCCGCGATCAGGATGACCCCCTCGTTGCCAGCGAATCCGTCCATCTCCACCAGCAGTTGGTTCAGGGTTTGTTCGCGTTCGTCGTGCCCGCCGCCCAATCCCGCGCCGCGATGGCGGCCCACGGCGTCGATTTCGTCGATGAAGATGAGACTGGGGGCGCTTTTTTTGCCTTGCTCGAACAGATCGCGCACGCGCGATGCGCCCACGCCAACGAACATCTCCACGAAATCGGATCCGGACATGCTGAAGAAAGGCACTTCGGCCTCGCCCGCCACGGCCTTGGCGAGCAAAGTCTTGCCCGTTCCCGGGGGCCCGAGCAACAGCACGCCCTTGGGAATTTTTCCTCCCAGCTTTCCGAACTTGGCCGGGTCTTTCAGGAATTCGATGATTTCATGCAGCTCCTGCTTGGCTTCGTCGCAGCCGGCCACGTCCTTGAAAGTGACCTTGGGTCGGTTCTCGTCCAGAATGCGCGGCTTGATTTTTCCGAAATTGAAAATTCCACGCGGCCCCATTTGCCCGCCTTGCCGCGCCATCATGAACCAGAAAAAGGCGATGAGCAAAACCAGGGGGAAGAAAGTGCTGAAGTAACTGAACCAACGCGTTTCCCGGGTGAATTCGACGCTGGCGCCCCGAGCCGACAGCCGGTTCAACACGTCGAGCATGGGTCCGTCGATATCGGGCAGCAAGGTTTTGAAGCGCGCGGTGCGTCCGAAAGCCGTCGTCGGGCGCCCGGCCTGTTCCTCCGGAGTCATTTTGCGCTCGCCCATAAGCAAATAGCCTTCGCCGATGCGCGTAATCTTCACGGCCGTGACGGGGAAGGACGTATCCGCCACCAGCTTGCGGAAATCAGAGTAGGATTTCTCCTCCACCTGGTTCTGCGAGTCGAGCAATTGAACCAGGAGCACCGAAACCCCGATCATGGCGATGAGCAGGGCGAGATTCTTGTTACGCCACTTGTTCCCCGGGGTCAGACCGGGCTTGGAATCGTCAGCCTTGCGCCGTTTGGGCGGATTGGCCTTCTTCTCCTCCACGAGGTGGCTTTTTTTGTCTTCAAGGGGGTTGGACATGAATGCGCGCGGAAAACCTTCCGGAACGAAAAATACTCTCTATTATCCGGAAAATTTTCCCGTAAAACGAGGGAAGTGCGCGGGAACGGGTTAACGGAGGTCGACGGGCAAAATATTGAGATACCGGCCCGTCAAGGATCTGAGGCCATTTTTACCCGCATCGACGCTCAAAACGCCGCCATCGAAGCTCAGGATCGGCTTGACGGAGGCCTTGGGCGTGATGCGGTAATTCCGGACCCAGGTGGTGTACAGGCTGGCGTATAGCGGATCCTGGGGAAGCAGCATGATGCGGAAATTCCGGTACCAGACGACGGTGCCTTCCGATTGCAGCGATAACAAGCCCTCGGTGAGGTATTTGATCACCAGATTGGCGTTGGCACGGGGCGCGATGCGCGGATTCCGGTATTGCATCACCTTCTGTCCGTCGATGAAATGGCGTGTGGTGTCCCGGCCATGGGATTCGACCTCGAAGGTGACCCAGCCGCCGTTGGTGAGCGCAACCGGCCTTGGCTGTTGCCAGCCGGGAAAACCGATGATCAGGTTGTTGTTGGGCGCTCCCACGCCTCCGTAATCGATTTCCGGAGCGTTGCTGTCGGCTTGCGCGGCTTGGGCCGAGGCATTGAAAGGGTGGGTGACCATGCGCGCATGCACGGTGATCCAGGTGCCTCCGGACACGCCGCCGATGCTGCCCAGAGCCCAGATTTGACCCATGCCCTGGTTGGGATCGCCCTGGCATTCCACCGCGCGGGGCAGGGCGCCGCCCTGGGAGGAATCGTTTTCCTGAATCTTGGTCATCAGGCCGGTATTGCCCAAAGCGCCCGGCCAGCGCAGCTGGACTTGAACGCGGTAATGGGAAAACGGTTGCCGAAAGATGAGCTGGCCGTTCGGGGATCCCGAGGTCCGGATGGTATCCCCGGCTTGGATGGAGAAAGGGCCGCTAGGAAAGGCCAGCTGATTTAAGCTGGGGGCGACGAGTCCCGTGGCGGTGAATTCATAAAAGTCGCTGGTGTTGGTGCCGCGGAACAATTTGATCCAGCCCGCGCTGTCCGGGAAGGGCAAGGTGACCGGTTGGGCGATGGAAACGCCGCAGGACAGGAAAGTCAAGCCGCCGACTAGAAGGAAACGCGATTGCGTCACGGATCGCTTCATGGCGTCACCACGCGTTGGGTAATCGACGCCTGTCCGTTGCCCAGCCGCAGCAGGTACACGCCCCGGCCATAGGATTTTCCGGATTCCCAGCGCCCGTTCCCGTTCCGGAGATCGCGGGCGATTTCCAAGGTGCGACCATCGAGGCTCAACACTTCGGCTTGTTCCACTCCCGTATTCCAGGTGGCCCGCAGGCGGCCTCCCGGCAAAACGGCGACGCGCGTATTCCAGCGATCGGGACGGCCGCGCAGCGCCTTGTCTTCCGCGATTTTGACGGGCACGCCGGGGCCGAAGTTGTTCAACGTATACCAGAAGCGATCGGTCCAAAGCGTCCGGCCCGACACGGCGGTGATGCCGGTGAATCGGACATAGATCACGTCGTAACGCGTGAGGCCGTTGATGGTCAGGTCTACCGACAACCTGTTGGCGCCGATCGCGGCCGATTGCACGGTCAGGGCCTGCGTGGCGTTGCGGCAACAGCCGTAAGCCAAAGCCGGACTATAGCTCCATTGCTGCGCGGTGAAATTGGAAGCCACGGCCGCAGCCACGGGCTCGGTGAAGTCGATGGCGAAGGAAGTGGTTCCCGTGGAGCGGACCCCGAGGACGTCGAAGACGGGCGCGGTGTTTTCCGCCATGCGCTGCAGGCCGTAAAGCTGGTTGTTCCAGTTCCAGCCGCCCCAGGTGGCGGCGTCAGCTCCGATGCCGCCCAGGTAAAGGGCTCCGTCCGGGCCCACGATGATGCGGTTGACCCCCGCCTGCAAGCCGCCCGAAAAACGAAATACGGCGCCCTGATACTCCCCATTCACTTTTTCCAGGGAAATGCGCTTCAGGCTTCCCAGGACATTGTCCCCGACTATCATTTGCTGGGCGAAAATGCCGCTGGTCAGATAGACGGGTTGGGTGGGGGAGACGGCGACGTTGTCGATGTCCGTGCCGTGGGGCATCCATACCACCGGCGGGGTGACGGCGGCGGTTTCAAACGGACTGGGCTGGCTTTTCAGCACGCCGAAAAAACGCCCCTGCTTGATATGGAGGAGCTTCGAGCCCGGAACGTAATTGCCCTGATTATCCGTGACGAAGATTCCATCCTCGGGTCCGATGACCTCGCCGTTCGGGGTGCGGATGCCGCAGGCGATGGGGCTGAAGGTGGTGCTCGTCAGGCTCATGCCGACGATGCAGCCGCGCTCCGCCGTGGACATGTAAAGGCCGCCGTTGAACCAGCGCGTGGCCAATCCGACGATGAAGCGGTTGTCGGGAGCCGGGGTGTACGCCATGCCCAAGGCGAATTGCAGATCCTTGTTGGTGTTGTCCGTGGGATTGCGGGACCAACCGCCGGCGATTCTGCGCTTGGAGTCGAGTACTTCATCCTTGTTGGCGTCGACGAGTTGGCTTAGGGAATCCTTGTCGATCAGGTAGATCTCGCCGTTCACCACTTTGAGGCCCAAGGGCTCGTTCATATTGGTGGCGAAGGTCGAGTAGGTGATTAGCGCCGCGTTGCCGGTTTGCGCGTTTTTCAAGATGAAGACCCGACCGGGACCGCCGGCGGCGGTGCCGAATCCTTCCCAGGTAGAGACCACCAAATCCCCGTTGGGCAGAAAATCCAGGCCGCTGACCTGGGGGTTGAATCCTGCGGGGCGCAGGCTGGTGATGGTGAAGCTGGGATGAACGCCCGGGATAAGCGGTTGGGCCGGGACGGCAAACGGGAGCGCCAGCGCCGCCCAGGCGATAAATCGTAAATTTTTATTCAATTTCCAGGTCATTTTCCCCCCCCCCTCCCCGGTTCAGGGGAATCATAACACTTTGCCCCGGTTTTCGCTGGGGGAAAGACCATGTTTGACGTGCTTCTGGGCGATGGCGATGAGGATTCGGTTCTTTTCGGCCAGAATCATTTTGTCATTCACCCGCACTTCGACCTTGCGCCGGGAGTTTCGCGCCTGACGCAGGATTTCGGCCAACATCCCCGGAACGGGTTTGTCCACGCCGAGCAAGGGGAGCGAGGCTCGGAGAACGTCGGCCTCCGCTTCCGCATCGCGCAGCCATTCCATCGGAATCCCCCCGCGGGCCCGCACTTCATCCAGCGGATAGATCGCGCTCCGCCATTTCTCCAGGGCGGGGAGAAGCTTCGCCACCACCTGTGCGATGCGAAACAAGCATGCGTCGAGATCGGGTTCCTGTTCGCGCCACGCCGGCAACAGGCGATGGCGTACCCAGTTGCGCGGAATCCTCAAGTCGGCGTTGCTTTCGTCCTCGCGCCAAGTCGACCCGATCGCCGTCAGCCAGGCTTCCAGATCCGCCCGCGGAATCGGCAATAGCGGGCGCAGCACGCCGTCACTCCGGCGAAACGCGATCCCGCCCAGTCCGGCGAAACCCGTGCCCCGCCACATCCGCAGGCAAAACGTCTCGGCAACATCGTCGCGATGATGGGCCGTGAGGATAAAATCCGCGCCCAGGTTTTTCCGAGCCCGCGCGAAGGCTTGGTAACGCTGTTCGCGGCCCCACATTTCCACCGATTGTCCGCGCGGGCGTTTTTCCGGATTCAAGGCGGCGGTTTGCAGCGGAATCTTCCGTTCACGGCAGAGATTTTCCACGAAAGCTTGATCTGCGTCTGAGGCGGAGCGCAGATGATGGTTGATGTGGATGACGAAAAGTTTGCAGTTCGATCGAGGCGCCACCTCGCGGCTGAATAATTCCAACATGGCCACCGAGTCGCAACCCCCGGAAACGGCCAGCAATAAGGATTGTCCCGAGGGGTCGAATCCCTCCGCGGCCCAGAATTTCAGGAGCGCGGGGAACCAGGAGGGGGAATCCCTCACCCCTAACCCCTCTCCCACGGTAGTGGGAGAGGGGAAGGAGTGATCAGTTCGCTTGATCTTTGCCCTCGCGTTTCCAAGTACCTTTTTCAAACTTCCTAGAAAAACAACTTCGCGTTCCCTCATGGCAGGCCGGGCCTTTTTGCTCCACCCGGAACACCAGGGCGTCGCCGTCGCAGTCGAGATGCGCCGAGACCAGGCGTTGGGAATGGCCCGAGGTTTCGCCTTTCACCCACAGGGCTTTCCGCGATCGCGACCAATAGGTCATGTTTCCCGATTCCAGAGTACGCCGCAGCGACTCGGCGTTCATGTGGGCCAGCATGAGCACGGAGCCGTCCTGGTGATCCACGGCCACGGCGGTGACCAAGCCCTGGCCGTCGAACTTGAGATCCGACAGCCATGCGGGATCGATCTTTTTATTTCCGGACATGGCCATTGCCCTCCACGATCCATTTATAAGTGGTGAGGCTGTCGAGGCCCATGGGGCCGCGCGCGTGGATTTTTCCGGTGCTGATGCCCACTTCTGCGCCCAATCCGTATTCGCCGCCGTCGGCCAGCCGGGTGGAGGCGTTCACCATCACTGAGGCGCTGTCCACGCCGGAGACGAAGGCGCGTTGCACGGCGGAAGATTTGGCCACCACCGCGTCGGTGTGCTCGGAGCCGTGCCGGGCGATATGGGCCATGGCCCCCTGCACGCCGTCCACCACCTTCACCGAGCATTTCAGGGAAAGGTATTCGACGTCGTAATCCTGATCCGACGCCGGCTTCACGGCCGCGCACAAATGCCGCGATTCCGGATCCCCGTACAACTCCACGCCTTTTTCGGCGAGGGCGTTGAGCAGGGCCGCGCCGGTTTTGAACGGGAGCGTGCGATCCAAAAGCAAGGTCTCCATTGCGTTGCAGGTTCCGGGCCGCTGCACCTTGGCGTTCACGGCCACGGCCAGCGCGGTTTTGGGATCGGCGCTTTTGTCCACGTAGACGTGGCAAATTCCCTGGTAATGCTTCACCACCGGCACGCGCGATTTTTCCAGCACGGCGCGGATCAGGTTCTCGCCGCCCCGGGGAATGACGAGATCGATATGCGCTTCGTCCTGGAGCAGCGGATCGAGCAGGGCGCGATCGGGCGTGTTCACGATTTGCACGGCGGTTTCGGGGAGATTGGCGGAGCGCAAGGCGGCGCGAATACATTCCGCGAAAGCGGCGTTCGTATGGGCCGCTTCCTTGCCGCCGCGCAGGATCACGGCGTTGCCGCTTTTAAGGCATAGCGCGGCGCCGTCGATGGTGACGTTGGGCCGGGATTCGTAGATGAACAGCACGGTTCCGATGGGCACGGAAACACGGGAGATTTTGAGCCCGTCCTGGCGCCGGTGTTTTTCCAGTACGCGGCCGAGGGGATCGGGAAATTTGGCGATGTCCTTGATCGCGGAGGCGATCCCTGCGAGCCGCTTTGGATCCAGCAGCAGCCGGTCCACCATAGCGGCGGAAAGCCCCTGGTTTTTCGCTTCCTCGACGTCCTTGGCATTGGCGGCGAGAATGGCTGTTTCATCGCGCAGAAGATTTTTGGCCAACGCTTTCAATGCATCGTTGCGTTGCTTCCGCGTGGCCGTGCGCAAAGCCCGGGCCGCGGCCTTGGCGTTTTCGCCCAGGGAACGGGCGTAGTCGGAAATTAAATTCATTTTCTATTCGCCCTCGGCAGAAACACCGTGCCCGGACCCAGGCCCCGCACCAGGTTGAGGAGGGGCGCGAAAGCGCCGCGCGCCAGCACCGCCGGCATTCCGGCTTCGGTGACCTGACGGATGGCGTTGAGCTTGGTGCGCATGCCGCCCACGCTGACCTTGGATCCGGGCTTGGCTTCCGCCAGCCTGAGGATTTTGGGCGTGATCCGTTTCACCACCTGAATACGGCGGGCGTCGGCATGGGCCTTGGGATTCTTGTCGTACAACCCCTCCTCGTCGGAGAGCAGCACGAGCAGATCCGCTTCCAGGAATTGCGCCACGTCGGCTGACAGCTTGTCGTTGTCCCCGACCTTGATCTCCTCGGTGGCCACGGTGTCGTTCTCGTTCACGATGGGTATGACTCCCTTGGCGAGCAAGGTGCGCAAGGTGTGCCGGATGTTGTTGCGACGCGCGCGATCGCGGAAATCGTCGCCGGATAAAAGGATTTGCGCCGCGGTTTTCCCGCGCGCCTGGAAGAGGTCGGCGTAGCGCTGCATCAGCCGGATTTGCCCGACGGCCGCGCAGGCCTGCTTGTCCGCCAATTCCGCGGGGCGCCGGGACAGCCCCAGCACGCCCATGCCCACGGCCACGGCGCCGGAAGTCACCAGCACCACCGACAGCCCTTGGTCGTGCAGCGCGCTGATTTCCCCGGCGAGATGGCCGATATGGGCTTCGTTCAGGGCGTTGCCCTCGTCGCATAGCACGCGTGATCCCACCTTGACCACGATGGTGCGCAATTTCCCGAACGGTGATTTCCGCGCTTGCATAAGACAAAAGTGCAAATTCGCCCCCCCTTAATGGGGGCGGGGTGTGTGACCCCGGTCGCATTCCCGCGCCCGGCGGGGCGCTAGGTTCCCGTTCATGCTTCCCGAAGCCTGCATGTTCCTCCTGCCGTTTTCGCCCGCTTTCGACGCCGACTCATGCGATTCGATTTCCCAGGAATTTCGGGACGATCCGGTCCCGGCGCGGTCCCGGGCCCTTTTGTCCTTGTCCCAAACCGACGGAGGATCCCCGGTTTCGATTTTCCGGCATGAAAGCGAATCGGATCGCTGGGAATCCCGCGCGGATTTGCGCGAGGACAGCCTCGTTCATGTCCGCCTCGGATGGCGGGATCAAGGTTGGCGCATTTCCGCCGGAGATGTGGAGGACGCATCCATGCCCATGCGGCCGGCTTGGCTGGCGCACCGATCCAATCCCCAGGGCATCGCGCCCGTACTGAAAGTAGCCATGGGTTATGCCGCGCCCGGGTTCCGGGCCTATGCATTGCGTGCATGGGACGAACCCCGCCTTCCGAATTCGCGCTCCCCGGAATCGCCGGTGGATTTCCGACATTGGACGGGAGGGGTGGAATTTTCCTCGCCGTTGCATTTTTCCCTGCACGTTTTGGAAACGCGAATTTCGGAAAACGGCACCGACTCGATTTCCGAGCAGCGGATAGCCCTGAGTCTCGGCACGCCCAAGCGGACGATGGAAATCGACGAAGCCTGGAACGGCTCCTGGGAAAATCCCGAAGGCCAATTCGCGTTGCGACTGCGTATCCCCTTATACCGCGGGGCTTCCGCGCAAGGCGAAGGGTGGAATGTTTGGGGCGCCGGAGGCTCGCCCCATGGCGCCGGAATGCGGGGCCGTTTTTCCTGGAGCGATCATGGATTGCATTTCGAAATGCGCGGCAGCCACAGCGAATCCTGGAGTTCAAGCGGAACCCTGCGCACGAATTGCTTGTTGGCATGGAGGGCGGAAATGGAAAAGGATTTACCGCGCGCGGGATTGCGCGCCCGGTTGCTTCCCGGAATCGCCGCGCAAACGACGGGGAACGGTTTCTGGAAGGGAACTTTTTCCCTGGGCATCCGCATCCCCCTGGCTTCGGGTTGGGCCTTGCATGGTTACGGTTCCCGGCCTTTGCCGTTGGGGGGAAAAGCCGCCCCGGAAGTTTGGAGAATAACCTTGCGCTATGCCGAGCCTAGCGCCACGAATCGTCCAGCCACAGCGTCTCTCCATGACCTATGATGCGGAAATCCGTTTCGGGAATCTTTTCGCTTTTCATCGTTTCACGCAAAAGGCGCGGCGGCTCGTCGAAGGGTTCGTCGGTGAGGCTGAAAGTGCCCCAATGCATGGCCACCGACAATTTCGATTCCAAATCGCGATGGATACGCACTGCGTCCTCCGGACCGATGTGCATGGGTTTCATGAACCAGCGCGGTTCATAGGCCCCGATGGGAAGCAAGGACAAGTTCATGGGGCCAAGGCGGGCGCGGATGTCCCGGAAATCCTCCGAATATCCCGTGTCGCCGGGAAAAAGCAATCGGCCTTTTTTGCCTTCGACCACGAAGCCAGACCACAGCGAGCGGTTCACGATGAAAGGAATTCTCTGGCTCCAATGTTGCACGGGAACGACGTGGACGCGGAGTCCAGCCACTTCGGCGTTTTCCCACCAGCCTAGATCGATGACGCGCGGAAATCCCCGGCGCCGGAACCAGCGCCCGAGTCCGTCGGGCACGACGAAAGCCGGCGGGTCGTCGCTTTGGCGGCGCAGCAGCGCCTTCACCGAGGGCGCGTCGAGATGATCGTAGTGATTGTGCGATACCAGCACGAAATGGATATGCGGCAAATCATCCAAAGCCAGCCCGACGGGGGTGACGCGCCGGGGGCCGCCGAAGGGGAAAGGGGAGGCCCGGTCGCTGAACATGGGATCGGTGAGGAAATTCACGCCCTCGATTTGCACCAGGAAGGTGGAATGCCCCACCCAGGTGAGCGAAGGTCTTTCTTTGTTGGCCCGGATCGCGGCGGGATCGTTCCGGATCAAGGGAAAGGTTTGCGGCTTGGGCGGGGCCTGACGGGTGAATTGCCAGCGCAGGAGATCAAAGATTCCGGGATCGGCGGGCAAATAACTGTTGCGATATCTCGGTTTGGTGGACAAGGGTCGAATCGGCATGGTTCCTGAGCCTGTCGAAGGATGGAGCGGCTTAGGCCAAGTCGGCCAGGGCTTCCTCGATTTTACGAACCTTGTCGATTTGGCTGTGCAGTTTTTCGCGCTCGCCTTCCACCACCTCGACCGGGGCGCTTTGCACGAATTTTCCGTTTTGCAATTTCTTTTCCTGAGCCGTCACGAAACTGCGGGCCTTCTCCAACTCTTTTCCGAGGCGGATCTTTTCGGCGGCGGGATCGAGGATGCCTTCGAGCGACACGTAAACCTTGCCGCCGGGGATTATGGATGAAGCGGAGAAGGAAGGCTTGGGCAATTCGAAGCCAAAATCAAGTGACTCAACATGTTCCAATTCTTTCACGATGTAGTCGTGAGGTTTCCGGAAATCCGCTTTGCGTTGCGTGTCAAAATTGACAACGACTTTGAGCGCCTTTTGCGGAGGCAAACTGTAATTGCCGCGTATTTGGCGAACGGCATCTACAAGGTCAAGCAAGTCTTCCACAATTCGCATCTCATCTGCATTGAATTCAGGGATGCCCGGCCTGACCGGATCGGGCCAGGAACCTGTGATCAACGGGTTCTTATCCCCGAGATGGGAACGGATTTCCTCGGTGATAAAGGGCATGAAGGGATGTAATAAGGCAATGACATTGCGCAATACAGCTGCAAATACGGTAACCGCTGCGGTTTTTTCCGGCCCATCGGGACCGGTAATATCCTTTTTTCGGATTTCCAGATATTGTGAGCAGAAGTAATTCCAAGTAAAGCTGTACAAATCCATGGCCGCCCGAGAGAATTTGAGTTCTGCTGGCTCCAGGTCATTCGTGATACGTTCGATCAAATCTTTACAGCGCCAAAGAATCCAGCGATCAGCCAGGTTCAATGATTTTGGATCCACCTTCTTCCATGATCCTAAATCAGCTCCCAAATACGGATGCACGAAACGCACCGCATTCCAAAGCTTGTTCGCAAAATTGCGCGCCTCCTCGAATTTCACCGGCGACAGTTTGATGTCCTGCCCTTCCGTGGTCAAGGTCATGAGTCCGAAGCGCACTGCGTCGGCCCCGAACCTGTCGATCATCTCGATGGGATCGATGCCGTTTCCCTTGGATTTGGACATGCGCTGGCCTTTTTCGTCCAGGATGGTGCCGTGTATGTACACGGTGTGGAAGGGTGTTTTCCCCATGAATTTCAACCCGGAGAAAATCATGCGCGCCACCCAGAAATAGATGATGTCGCGCGCCGTGATCAGCACGTCGGTGGGATAATGGGTTTCCAGTTCCGGCGTCTTGTCCGGCCAACCCAAGGTGGAGAAAGGCCATAGCGCGCTGGAGAACCAGGTGTCAAGCACGTCTTCTTCTTGCACGAAGTGCAAGTCGGCTCTAGAAACGTTACCCTTCAGGCATCTTTCCGCAAACGATTTTAAGTTCGGGTTGTCGATATATTTTCGGGGATTTGCAATCACATCAGCGAGCTTATTTTCGGCTTCTTCCTGGTTTTGGGCGGCTATGTGGGACGCGTTGTCGAGGATTAGGCCTCTGCGACCTTCTAAAATGACGACATCCTCTTTGTGTTTGATAAGCCAAACCGGAATTCGGTGTCCCCACCAAAGTTGGCGTGAAATGCACCAGTCTTTTTTTGGCTCAAGCCATTGCCTGTAGGTCTTCACGTAACGATCCGGCACAAAGCGGGTGTCGCCTTTTTCAACGCAATCCAACGCCAATTGCGCCAAAGAATCCATCTTCACATACCATTGACCCATCAAGGCGGGCTCGACCACATCGCCGGAGCGGTAACAGGTGGGGATTAGGATGACTCGATCCTCCACCGAAACCAACTGGCCGCGTTCTTCCAGCTCCGTCACCAGCTTTTTACGGGCAGCGAAGCGTTCCAGGCCCGCATAGGGACCGGCTTCGACGGTGAGCTTGGCCTGAAGATCCAGGGCAATGATCGGTTTGAGTTTGTGGCGCAGGCCGACTTCGTAATCGTTGAAATCATGGGCCGGAGTAATCTTCACAGCCCCAGTGCCTTTGGTGGGATCGGCGTATTCGTCCGCGATTACCGGTATGGCGCGGTTAATAATGGGGATCAAAACTTTTTTGCCGATAAGACCGCGATAGCGTTCGTCATCGGGATGTACGGCTACCGCTAAGTCTCCGAACATGGTTTCCGGGCGAGTGGTGGAAACCACTATCCCCTGGGAGGGGTCTTCCTCGAAGGGATATCGTATGGACCAGAAATGGCCTTTGCTTTCCTTGTTTTCAACTTCCTCGTCAGCCAAGGCCGTTTGTAGCTTCGGACACCAGTTGACCAAGCGGAAGCCGTAATAGATGAGATTCTGCTCGTGTAACTGCACGAACACCTCGCGCACCGCGCGTGAAAGCCCCTCGTCCATGGTGAAGCGCGACCGCGACCAATCGCAGGAGCAGCCCAAACGCTTGAGTTGTTCAACGATGCGCCCGCCGTATTCATTTTTCCAGGCCCAAACGCGCTCGACGAATTTTTCCCGGCCTAGATCATGCTTGCTTTTGCCTTCCTTTTGCAAAGCGAGCTCGACCACGCTTTGGGTGGCGATACCGGCATGATCGGTGCCCGGCTGCCACAGGGTTTCATATCCCTGCATGCGCTTGAACCGGATCAACACGTCTTGGAGGGTGTTGTTCAGGGCATGGCCCATATGCAGGGCCCCGGTGATGTTGGGCGGCGGGATGACGATGGTGAAGGGACCCTTCTTGCCCTGCTTGGGTGCAAAGGCGTCGTCCTCTTCCCAACGGGCGTACCACTTGGATTCGATGTCGGCGGCGGAATAACGACTGTCCATGGGTGGTGAAAAGATACCCAATGCGTATTTTGAATGCCCATGAAACTCCTCCTCAACGGTGCCGCCACCGAGATCGACGGACCATTGACCGTGTCCGACCTGTTGGTCCGGCATCGTCTCAAGTCCGAGGCCGTGGTGGTGGAGCATAATCTCAAAGTCCCCCCCAAGGAGGATTACGGTCGCATCACCCTGCGGGACGGTGACCGCGTCGAAATCGTGAAGTTCATGGGGGGAGGGTAAGGAACCCGATATGCCCGGATGCCTTCATCTTCTCAACGCCTATTTGCCGCGCACCGAAACCTTCATCTGGCAAAATCTTCGGCGTGCGCGGCGCTATACGCCCCTGGTATTGGCCGACGCCTGGGAAAACCTGGAGGCATTCCCGCTGCCCGGCGGCGAACTGATCCGGCTCAAACCGTCGCGCCCCTGGTGGTCCCGCGTGAACGCCCGCCTGAGCGGCACGTATGCGCCCGTGCGCTACCCCGAGGGCGCCTTACGGACCCGGGACATCGCGGTATGCCATGCCCATAACGGCTTTCGCGCCTGCGTGACGCTTGGCTTCGCCACCGATTTTGGCAAACCCTGGGTGGTCAACTTCTACGGATCGGATCTTTCCCAGGCGGAATTCCTGCGACGCGCCCGGGCTTATCCCCGCGTGTTCCGGCAATCCCGCGCCTTGCTGGTGGAAGGCCCCGCCATGCGTCAACGCCTTTTGGAGCTGGGCGCTCCGGCGAAAAAGATCCGCATCCAGCGCATCGCCGTCGATCCCGCGGAATATCCCTTTCGCGAGCGATCCTGGGACGGGAATCGGGAAATACGGCTCCTGTTCGTCGGTCGCATGGTAGAGAAAAAAGGATTGGCGGTGGGCTTGCAAGCCTTGGCCGACAGGCGCCTGGATTTCCCCTGGAACCTAACTGTGGTGGGGGACGGACTCTTGCGGCCCCAATTGGAGGCGCAGGCGGAGCGGCTCAACCTCAGCAAGCGGGTGGATTTTCTCGGAATGCGCTCCTTGGAAGAAACGCGGAGCCTGATGGAAAGCTGCGATCTCCTGCTACAACCGTCCCATACCGGCTCGGACGGTGACGGCGAGGGAGGAGCGCCCACGATCATCCTGGAGGCGCAAGCCTGCGGCATGCCCGTGCTGTCAACTTTGCACGACGACATCCCTTATGTGACGGTTCCCGAGCGCAGCGCCTGGCTTGCGCCCGAGGGCAATGCCGATGCCTTGGCGGAAAATCTGCGGCGGGCGGCGCGCGAAGCTTCGCGCTGGGCGGGCATGGGCAGGGCCGGACGCGCCAAAATTGAGGCGGACCACGACGTAGTTCGGGAAATCGAAGCGTTGGAGCGATGCTACGACGAGGTAAGCGGTTGACGGGAAAACATCAGGCCTGCACGCAGTATTCGTCGGCCTTATCCAAATCCCGCGCGCCCAGGGGTTCGAGGCGGGAATAGCCCAGATCCCGCAATAACCCGAGGCATTCCCGGCGGCGCTCCGCGCCGTGCACCGACAGCAGCAGGGCCGGTTTTTTTTCGCGCAGGAATTCCAGGCCGCCGCGCAGCACTTCCCCTTCCGCGCCCTCGACGTCGATCTTGATCACTTCGGGAGAAGAGGGGTTCTGCGCGAGAAAATTCCGCAGGCTGATGGCGAACACCGGCAGGATTCCCTCCGCTTCCAAACGCCCCATGGAATTGAAGGCCCCCTCCTGGAATCGCCGTAGGCCCGACTTTTCCGCCACCGCCCAGGGAAGGACGGTGACATTGCCGATCCGATTCCAGGCCAAAGTCCGCATGAGCCAGGCCAGATTGCGGGGCAGGGGTTCGAAGGCGAAAACTTTTTCGGCGGTTTTAGCGAAGACCAGGGAATAAAGGCCCGCATGCGCCCCGATGTCAAAACAGAAGCGCGCATTTCGCGCGAGGCGCTCCGCAGCCTGGAGTTGCTCCGGTTCCGAACGGTTCCACAGCACGGAAGGCCCCTTGGAAGGGCCGGGCGCGGCACCCGCGAGCCAAACCCTTCCTTTGGCGGGACCGCGGCATATGGGAAGGGGTAAACCGTCCGGCAGCAAGGTCGCCAGGATACGCGCGGCGATCATCGCGCCACGATGATTTTTCCGCGTTGCACCGAAGAACCCGCCGTGACGCTGTAGGGATATACTCCCGGTGCCACCGCCTTGCCGTCCTGGTTCTTCCCGTCCCATTGCGCTTGGTTTCCGGCCAGGTCGGCGGGGCGGAAAACCCGAACCGCGTCGCCCGCCGCCGTATGGATGCTCAGCGTGGAGTTTTTCGGAAGGTTGTCGAAGATGACGAAGCGCTGACCGGGTCGGAAAGGATTGGGATAGGCCCGGACCGAATTCAATCCGGCGACGGGCGGCTGGGAACTGCTTTCCAGCATGCTGATCCCGCGATCCGTGGCGATCCAGACTTGGCCGTTGGTCGGATCCACGCTGATATCGCGCACAGAAGGGCTGAGCAAACCGTCGTCCAACCCGAAATGCTCCGTCTTGCCGAGGCCGACGAGGTTGGGCTCGACATGGTACAGGCCGTTATCGCAACCGACCCAGAAGGAACCGACGGGATCGGGTTCGAGGACCCGGCATTCCCGGCCCGGAAAACCCGGGACGGGTTGCAGTTTCGGAACCGCGGATCGGCCCGGAG
>JBGPFT010000013.1:0-18639 GCA_041483475.1 Fibrobacteria bacterium
CGCCCACTCCACCCGCGCCATTATCGGAAGACCAAAGCGCCTACGTACTTTTCACTTCGGGCAGCACGGGACAACCCAAGGGCGTGCGGGTGCGCCACGACAACGTTTTTTCCTACTTGAAATCCTTTCTCGCGATCTATCCCATCCACCCCGAGGATCGGCTTTCCCAAACCTTCGATCTCACTTTCGACGTGAGCGTGCATGATCAATTCGCAACGTGGGCCGCGGGGGCCACCTTGGTGGCGTTCCCCGACAAATCTTTATTCTCGCCGCTCACCTATGCGGCCGAAAAAAAAGTGAGCGTGTGGTTCTCGGTTCCGTCGCGTGCGGCCTTCCTGGAAAGCGCCCGCCAGTTCATCCCCGGAGCCCTGCCGGACTTGCGCCTGAGCCTGTTCGCCGGGGAAAAGCTCACCTGGAAAACCTGTGAAATTTGGAAGCGGGTCGCACCGAACAGTCGCATCCTCAATCTTTACGGCCCCACCGAGGCCACCGTCGCCTTCACGCATTTTGAAATCCCCGAAAATTTTCCCGAGGAACGCGCATACCAGGGCGGCATTCCCATCGGCCGCGCTTTTCCGGGCCAGCGCACCGAGGTGCGACGGGCCGACGATTCTCTTTGCCCCGCGGGAGAAGTGGGCGGACTTTGGCTGGCGGGAGATCAGGTGGCTCCGGGATATTTTGAAGAACCGGAGAAAACGGCGGAGCGATTCATCCCACGCGAAGGCGTGATCTGGTACCGTACCGGCGATCTCGTGCTGGAAGAATCGGACGGGGTCCTGCAATACCTGGGCCGCGAGGACTTTCAGGTGAAGGTCATGGGTTACCGGATTGAACTCGGAGAAATCGAACATGTCTTGATGAACTGTTCCGGTGCGGCCTACGCCCTTGCCGGCGTGGCGCAAATCTGCGGACCCATCGATGAGATCTATTGCGTGCTTCCCAAGGCGTTCTCAGCCCGCAAAAAAGAGATCAACGGCTCCTTGAAACGGAGACTGCCGTCTTACATGGTGCCGCGCCACATTTATTTCAGCGACGGCATCCCCTTGAACGCCCATGGAAAAATGGATCGCGAGGCTTTGAAAGTCCGGATTCTCGCCGGCGCTCTTACGGATTGACCGCTTCCGGCGGATCGGGAAGCAGTTTCATTCCCAGCCACGGGGTCAGGCATAGCGACGTGCCCAGCAGCACGAGCAATCCCAACACGGCGAATTTGCCGATGCTGGCGATTCCCATATGCGTGGTGAAAAGCATGCCCGCATAACCAGCCGTGGTCGTCAAGGTGGAAACTCCCACCAAAACTCCGATCCCCCGATACAGTTCGCCGATGCGGCGGCGACCGAGGCGCAAATAGCCTAGCAGCATGTAGCTGGCGACGTCCACCGAATAGCCTTGCAAGGTGGTGATGACGATTAAGTTGAAAGGCCCGACTTTCAGGCCGAATAATCCCATCAGCCCCAGGATCCACAGAACGCCTACTGCCATTTGGACGAAGCAAGCCGTCGCCAAGCGCGCATCACGAAGGATGACGGCAAGCAACAGCACCAGCACCCCGAACATTAATATGGAAACGCGGAGACTGTCTGATTTGACAATGCGCACGATATCGCTGAACACGAAGCTGGAGCAGTAGCTGGAAAATGATTTCCCGCCCGCTGTGAGGTTTCCATAGCGCGCCTGGAAAGCGGCGGCATCGAGCGCGTCGGAGGAGTTATACGTGCCGTAGATGAAACCCAGACGGCCATAGCTGCTGTCGCGCTCCCGCAGCAGGTTGAGCGACCAGGGTGGAATATCGGCGGGGCCGAACGGTTTCGCCCGTACCCACTCGCGCAAATTGCCGATCATGGTGGAGTCGTCGCCGGTGGCCTTGTCGAAGGCTCGGGCCGAAATCAACTCGCGAATGCGATCGATTTCCCCCAACCTTTCTTGTTGGAGCTGGGCGGGTGGAACGAAGGTTGAAAGCGTGAGGAAGCTGCGCAAATAGGGATCGCGTTGTACCGTCAAACGTTGGAGCAAGGTGTCTTGGAGCGCGGCCATGGAGGCTGAATCTTTTCCCATCACGACCAGAGGCTGGCTGCTGGTGCGATTGCTGCCCAAGGCGACGCTTACCGGCAAACCCTCGCTTTCCTTCCGCGTCTCGCGCAGATTGTCGAAGTTGTATTCAAAGCGCAGACGCGGCGCGAAATATCCCAGCGCCAGGGCACCAATACCGGCGAACAAGGCCGTTCGCGCCGTGAACTTGGGCCAATCCGGTTTCCATGCGAAGGGCCAACGGATGGGTTGGGCGTGTCGAATGCGCAGCCAACCTAATCCGGCTTGGCTACCCAGCCTTTCCGTGGCGAATACAAAAGCAGGCATCAAGAGGTAGGCGCCCAAGAGGCTGAAGACGATGCCGGCCGAGGCTTGCACGCCGAATTCGTAAAAGCCGACGAACTTGGAGGCCAGCAAGGTGAGCAAACCGGCTACCGTCGTGGCGGCGGACACCAACAGCGAAAAGAACAATTCGTCCAAAGTTTGGAAAAGGGCCTGCGTCCAGGTTTTGCCATCGCGCACCAGCTTTAAGGCGTAGCCTAGGACGTAGATGGAAAAATCCGTGCCCATGCCGAATAGAATGGATACCACGAAAGCCGTATAGAGATTGAGGCGGCCGTACATGAGGGTCGTAAACGCCAAAGTCAACAGACAGGATAGGACAGCCTGAAGGAGGATCACCAGCACCGGTCCGGGGCCCCGGAAAAACGCAGCGAGGATTAAAATGTTCAATCCCACCGAAATCGCCGTGGCCAACAGGCCGTTGCGGGACAAGGAGTTTACCTCGGCCAATTCCCGGTACGGTCCTTCCACGCCCACTTCCAGACGATTGCCGTATTCGGATCGGATGGGATTCAACAGCGCCTCGCTGCGGGCGACCACCGTCTTCACGTAATCGAAATCCGAACTGGGATGGATCAGGGATGCCTGCACCAAGCCCACCAGCCGGCCCTCGCGCGTGCGCCCCATGAGGCGCGTGCGCAACGAATCCGGAATGCCGGCTTTGGCGTCGTAGGATTCCGTCTCACGCTTCCCTTTCTTCAGGAAGCGCGAGAAAGATTCCGCCGCCTCATCGGGCAGTCCCAATTGTTGGGGCAAATCCGCGTCGAACCAGGTTCGTTCTTTTTTCGTCTTCGCGGAATCCGGCTCGTCGTCGAGCAGATCGGCGGCCAATGGGCCTCGTTGACCCAAGGAAAAGCGCACATCCTCTAGTTTTTGCGAGATTTTTTTCAGTTGATCCTGGGGTAAATACAGTAATGCGTGTTTGCGAAAGAAGGAGTTGTCGCGCGCCACTTGCGCGTAAACCACGTCGGGCCATCGGCGCAGCGAATCCGCCAAGCGATCCTGAAAGCGGGCTAGTTCCGCCGGATCGTCGATGGAAATGGCCAAGGTGTAAAGATCGGAGCTGCCCAGCCGAATTTTGGCTTCCTTCATTGCGAGAATCGTTTTCGTGTTTTGGGGAAGCAACGCATCCAGGTTGGCGTCGAGGCGCAAATGCGTCGAGTAAAGGCCGCACAACAAGGAAATGAACAGCACGGCGGCGACGATTGAAAAACAATGTCGCCGGGAGAAATGAATGTACCGCTCCAGGAGGTTTTTCCAAAACCGATGATGGGAACTTAGGTCGGCGGGCGTCATGGCAAGATTCTCCGGAGTATCGTATGTTAGAAACCGCTGGCGGGCCGAACGACTGTTTAATTGGGTTAACCCAACAACAAAATAATTCACAGAAAGATTAGAATGCACCGGAACCAAAATGAAAGCCCAACTAAGGTTCCCGCCGTTACTTTGGTTTTCTGGATCGTCAAAATTTTCGCAACCACGCTTGGGGAAACAGGCGGCGACATGGTTTCGATGTCGATGAACCTGGGTTACCTCGTCGGCACTTCGATTTTCGGCTTCCTTTTTATCGTCGCCGTCGCTTTCCAGATTTCCGCGAAAAAATTACACCCGACTTTATATTGGACCACGATTATCGCCACCACCACCGTGGGCACCACCTTGGCTGATTTTGCCGATCGTTCCCTGGGCATAGGTTACACGGGCGGTACGGCCCTCTTGCTGACTCTGCTTATGTCCTCTCTCTTCATATGGCATCGCACCCTCGATTCCATTTCCATTAGCACCGTCAGTTCGCCCAAAGTCGAAATGTTTTATTGGATTACCATCATGTTCTCGCAGACGCTGGGAACGGCGCTAGGAGATTGGACAGCCGATACCGCTGATCTCGGCTACGCCGGCGGGGCCGCGATATTCTCGGCCTTGTTGGCCCTGGTTGCGGCCGGATATTTTTGGACTAAGATTTCCCGGACGGGGCTTTTTTGGGCGGCCTTTATTCTAACCCGGCCTTTGGGCGCCGTGGTCGGTGATTTCCTTGACAAGCCTTATGCAAAAGGAGGTTTGGCATTGAGCCGTTATTCCGCCTCCCTTACCATTTTCGTCATCATCGCGGCGGTCATCTATTTCATTCCGCAAAAGGTCGCCGAAAAAGTCCATTAGAGCGATGGTCAACCGAAGAGCTTTACCCAACCTAGGCGCCCTCCAATTCCAATCTTTCTCACCAACGTTCCTTAAGAGTCCCTTGCAGTGCCGCATCGGCTCACACGTGTGAGCTCAGCCACCAGCGCACGCCCACCGGTACGCAACCGTGCAATAACGCATCGCTCAATCGTCGGTATAATTAAATCTCTGCTCGCTCGGGCCGCCAGCAAAGTAATTATTTCCCTTTGCAATCCGCGATTTTTCCGCAGGCGGAAAGAGCTGTGCGTCAATGAAAGGTGATGATCAGACCTGGAGCCATTTGTAGCGCTTGGCTGTTATCGTAGCTCGCCCCAAAGGCCAAAGCCGCATTGCGCATGAAGAAATAGCGCACGCCCACCGTCCCTACCAACTCCCCGCCCGCCGCTTCCGGCACCACGGGATTCTCAGGTACCAAGGATTTTCCGCCGATAGGAGAGTTGGCCAAAACTTCCGCCAGCCATTGCCACTTCCCTTTAGTTACTTGCTCGATGGCGAATGCGAAGGAGACAAGGTTACTGAGGTTCACCCCTTTCGGACTTCCTTGCCAGGTAAAGCCTAGGTTACCGTGCAAGCTGATCGATCCTAAAGTCTTGCTGGCCACGATATATCCGGTATAATCCGTTTGCCCAGTTCCAATGAGGCTGTCCCGGGCGGTAGGAATCTTTGCCTCGCCAGCCAGAGCGAAAGCCGGCGCCCGCAGACCTTCATCGAAGAAGCGCCAGTTCAAGGTGACTTCCACATCTCCCAAGCCTCGAAGGCTTTTACCCGCATCCGGTATTATCGCGGTGTAAAGAACCGGCTCCACAAGAAGCTCGACATTATCCAGGAGACCATACTCCAACGCGATGGGCACAGCCATCTCCGTGCCATCGGAGGAGGCTTGATACTCGAAGGCCACATCGCCCTCGAAACTCTTTTTGGGCATCGTCATGGCCGTTTCGGTTTCCATGGGTATTGTCCCTGATGCAATCCGAATGCTCCACAGCAGGGCGGACAAGAAAACCCCCAGGGCGTTGGAATAGAACCGAGTCCTGCTAGTCTTCAAGATCATTTCCATCTCCTTGTGAATTGCGAGTCCATGCCCTAAAGAGAGCCAAATTACTTCTGAATATGAATACTAGAACAAATTCCTAAATGTGCCCCACATCATCTAAGATTGATTTGATTTGGTAGCCCACGGTGCGCGGAAATCGTAGAGCCATTGGCTCCGCCTCCCAAACCGCTCTCCCTCTGCTCTTGGGCGCGTTGACGTAACCGTGGGTCAGGTATTGAACTTGGCCAGGCCCCAATAGCTCTTTGCTCGAATATCGAAGGCACACGGGGCAGCGCTTAGCCGTGGATTCTTCCGACTTGGGATCAAAGTCGGGGCAATAGAACGGCCAGACATTTTTGCCACCATATTTCCCGAGGTCATCAATGTCGGATTTTATCCAATGGATAAGCACAGGAAAATATCCGTAAGGGTATAACCGAATTTCAATCGCTTTGTGGGGGTGATTCTTGATCTCAAAAAAATCGAATTCGTCGATCCAAAGAGAACGCTTGGGATCGCGTATCTGTGGCGTGTAATAGTTATAGCTCGGCCAGGGGTTCATGCGAGTCTCCATTTTACTCAGGGTTACCCTTGATGAATTAGAGTTGGAAATCCATTTGATCAAAGAAAGCGAAGTGCTGTCTCCCGACTCCAAATCCCACCAAAAGCTCCTACATGGCATAAAGGTTGTGATGGCCAAAGGATTTATCGATAATTTATCGGAAGAAATCAAAAAAGGGATGCAGGAGAAAGCAGAACAGGGTCTTTACCCCTCATTTGCACCCCTTGGGTACGTCAATGCGATTTGCAACGGCAAGAAACACATTCAACCCGATCCAGAAATGGCCCCCTTTGTCCAGAAGCTTTTTCAATTGTATTCAACCAAGAATTTCTCTTTGCTGGAATTGAGTCTGAAAATTCACGAAGATGGGTTGAACTCTCGAAGGAATGGATTGGCAATATCAAGGGGAACTATCGCCAAAATTTTGAATAGCCTTTGGTACACCAGACAGGAGTCGAACCTGCGACCTTCGGCTTCGGAGGCCGACGCTCTATCCAGCTGAGCTACTGGTGCCCGTAAGGGAAACCAAAAGTAACATTTGGGCGCATGTCGGACTGGACTCTTGTCACCGGGGCCTCGAGCGGCATCGGTCTCGAACTGGCGCGCAGCTGCGCACGGCGGAAGCACAACCTGATCCTCACGGCCCGGCGGAAGGATAACCTGGAAGTCCTGGCGCAGGAGCTGCGGCGCGGAGTTGGCATCGAAGTCCGCGTGTTTGCCGCGGATTTGGCGCGGCCTGGATCGGCGGAAGCGCTGTGGCGCGAAATCGAAAAGACGGAATTGCCGGTGGAACATCTCGTCAACAACGCGGGTTTCGGCCGCGGGGGAAGTTTCGCCTCCCTGCCGCCGGGGGTTCAGGCGGAAATGATCCAGCTCAACGCCGTTTCCTTGATGGAATTGACGCGGCTGTGCCTGCCGGCCATGCTCGCTCGCCGCTCGGGGCGCATCCTCAACGTGGCCTCCACTGCGGCTTTCCAGCCCGGGCCGTATATGGCCGTCTACTACGCCACCAAGGCCTTCGTGCTTTCGTTCAGCGAGGCGCTGGCGGAGGAATTGCGAAACACGGGAGTTACGGTCACGGCTTTATGCCCGGGGTTGACGCGCACGGAGTTCCAGGCCTGGGCGGGGGTCCGGGAAACCCGGTTGACCCGCATGTTTACGGCTGAGGCTGCCGACGTGGCCGAGGCTGGTTACGCGGCCATGATGGCCGGCCGCCGCGTGGTCATTCCCGAAATAAAAAACCGGATCGGAGCTTTGGCCGCACGGTTGGCCCCGAGGGGATTGGTGTTGCGGGTGGTGGGCGCCATGCAAAAATCGCGGCGGTGAATCACGGTTTCATCCCGCGCTGGCAGGCCGTGGCGTAAATCTCCCGTAATTTTCGGAACAAGGGGCCGACCTTGCCGTTGCCGATCTTTTTCCCGGCGATGCGGGTGATGGGAACGGGGCCCCGCACCGAGGAACAGAGGAAAGCCTCGGACATGCGCCGGATGTCGCGGGGAAACATGTTCGCCTCGCGGCAGGGGATTTTTTTCCGGCGCATTTCCGAAAGCAGCACCTGCCGCGTGATGCCGGGGAGAATCCCGGTTTCGATGGGCGGAGTGATCACCACGCCGCCGATGACGCAGAAAAAACTCGCCGTCGAAAGCTCGGCGATCTCCCCGCGCGGCCCGAGCAGAATGGCCTCGTAGCAACCTTGGGCGTCGGCCTCGGCCTTGGCGAAGATGTTGGCCAGGTAGTTGGTGGATTTGATGCCCGGATCGAGTCCCGACGCCGCAGTTTTGTTGATTCCAGAGATGGCCACCTTGACGCCGCGCTCGTAAAATCCGCGGGAAAGACCCGATATTGGCGCGGCGGTGATGATCAGGGACGGCGGAATGGAGGGGTCGATGGAGAGCCCACCTTGATAGCGCCCGCGCGTCAAAGTGATGCGCACCACGGCGTCGTCCAAACGGCTTTTGCGGCATAACGTCGCGATGATGCGGCGCAGCCCGGTTTCGGAAACCAGCACGCGCAGGCGCAGCCGCCGCGCGGATCCCGCCCAGCGTCGATAATGCAGATCCAGGAATTCGGGACGTCCGAAGCGGGCCCGCAGGGTTTCGAACAGCCCGTCGCCCAAAACCAGGCCGCGGTCGAACACCGAAATGACGGCGCGGGAGGCGGGCGTGATTTTCCCGTTCACGTAGGCGTAGGCGCGCGGCATATCAGCGTCGGGCAAAAGGGGATTTCGGATTCATGGGTTGAAGGCCGCCGTAGCGGTGCTCCTCGTGGGCGCCGTTACGGCGGCCCAGCAGCCCGTTGTAAAGGCCGAAAACGGCCCCGAAGGAAATACGGGTGGCATGGGTGTCGAAGCTTTGGTTGCCCAAATCGAATTTGACGCTTTCCAAAGGCTGGATCCCGCCCCGGCCGTCGGGAATCCCGGAAAGACCCGCGGCCATCTCAAAATAGACGAGGAAAGGGTAGTTGTGATATATCGTCGCGTTCAGCTTGAAGCCGGCGCCCACGGTTTGGTACCAGCCGTCGACCCGGCGATTCGGGGTCCATGCGGAGGGAGAGAAGAGGTCGGCTTTCCAAACCTCGCCATTCCAGGCCCGGCCCGCCTCCCAGAATACGTCGAGATAGAGATCTTCCACGAAGACCGTCCAATAGCGGCGGTAAATGTCGGGCCAAAGCGGCTGATTCATGTCGATGCTCAAAGTAGCGGTGTTTTCGCCGCCGAAGGCCAGATGTTCGATGTCGCGCAGGTAGGGATAACCGCGGAGGAACAGGCCCTTTTCGAAAAAGGAGTCCAAGGTGTCGCGGGCGGTGTCTTTCTTCACCAGTTTCCAATCCAGCAGACTGCCGACGAAGCCCGAAGCCACGAGGGCGCTGTGCTTGGACCAGGGCATGGGCAGGCCGTAGGTGAACCCGGCTTCCAGATCGTGGAATAAATAGGTGCGATAGCGCGCCTGGGGATAACCGTTGCTGAAGTCGAAGGTTTCGCGGAACGTTCCGTTGCGCATGATGTCGCTTTGGCTCAAAGTGTAGCTGAGCGCCGCGGCCACTCCCGACGGAGCCACCAGCCCCTTGTCGTCGTAATCCGCTCCGGTGAGGTTGAGCAGGGCGTTGAAATACAAATCCTTGTAATAAGTGAAGGCGAAGTCGGCGCCGCCTCCCAGGTCGTAGAAATCGAAATCGTTCCAGCCATAGCCACCGGCCAGGCGGAGAAAATTGGTTTTCTCGGCGTCACCCACGGCGTCGGCGTCGAACAGGTCGTAGGAGGCTGAGGCTTCCACGTTGCGGAAGGTGAGGGCGTAGCGCTGGTTCAGAATGGTGTCGCCGGTTCCGTTCACGTCCTTGATGCGTACCGTGTCCTGGCTGGTAAGGTTGCCGCGGAAAAAGTCCGCGCCGAGGGTCACCGGCAGGGCATGGTTGGAAAAGCCCGCGAAGAATTGCGATTCCTTGTCGGGGGAAAGAATTTCAGAATGGGCGCCGAAATAATCCAATCCCTTGCCGACCTCCGCCAGCAAGGCCACGTTGATTTCATTCTTCAGCACCGGATCGTTCAGGTATCCCGACGCGCCCAGCAGCCATTTGGGGGAGCCCTTGCGGGCCACAGGCGTGCGGGCCGTCATTTCCTCGCCCAGGAAGATAGGGGTGAGAATGCCGCGCGTGGGAATGGGCATGTAGGCTTCGCTGTGTCCCGCCAATTCGATGGGTTCCGATATCGGTTCCGGCTCGTGGACGTTGCGCCATCCTCCCGCGCCCTGCAAAGCCGGTTTCAGGTCGCGCAGCAGGTACAGTGAAAACCCGTTCTTGTCGTAATTGACGTAGGCGAGTTTTTTCCCCGAGGAATCCACCGCCGGGGAAAAGGCGCCCCCGGCCACGTTGGTCAGGGCCTCGACGGCTTTCGATTCGAAATCGAAACGATAGAGATTGTAAATGCCGGTGGTGTCGGATGAGAAGAAAAAGGATTTTCCGTCCGGCGCCCATTCGGGATCGCGCTCGTCATAGGCATGGTTCAGGATCGGGACGAAATTCCGGCCGTCGATATCGACGAGGCCGATGTTGCGCGATATGCCGTCGAAGAACGAGAACAGGATGCGCTTGCCGTCGGGGGAGAATTTCGGCGTGTATACGTTGAAGCCGAAGCGTCCCGCCAGCAGGGAATCGGAAGGGAAAATCGTCTTGATGTCGTCGGCCGGAAGTTCGCGGCCCTCGGGCAGGGGCGCCACGCACAACCGGAAGCCCGCATGTTCGGCGCGCACGAAGGCGATGCGACTACCATCGCGGCTAAGGTCGGGCTCGGCCGCGTTGAGATATTTCGTGACGCGTTTTTCCGTCGGGTCGCGGCGTTCGAAGAAAGGCGCCTTGCGGCGGAGCTTGCGCTGATACACGTCGATTTTGTGGATGCCGTTTTTGTCCGTATCCTTGGACGAGGCGTAGACGAAGGTGCTGTCGTCGCCGGCTACGCCGAAATAACCCCGCACTCCCGGAACGGGCGTAAACCTTTCCTCCTCCTTTTTCACCGTGTCGGCGAGCTTGAGATATCCGAGCCCGGCGCGGAAATCCTCGCGTCCCGCGTTGCTGACGAAAAATATCCCATCGCCTTTATAATCCCAGCGCGGGTAATAGTTGTAAAACCCTTTGGAGGTGAGCTTCTTCCCGTGGACTTGGGGCCCCAGGGCCTTGACCTGTTCGGCGTAGCGGCTGACGAGATCGTTTTTCCACTCCTCGTAAATCTCGCGATCCGACTTGCCGAGCACCCTTTCCGTGGCCCCGGACAGGGTTTGGCGATGGAGGCGCGAATTTTCGGCCCAGAGTTTCGGGATCACGGCGTCGCCGTAGCGCGAAGCGATGAAGCGCGTGAGCGCGTATCCTTGCGTGTAGGGGCCTTGCTCGTATTCGAGGCTGTTGCCCGCGAAGGTGCCCATGCGATCGATGGGGAGGAGCTTGCCTTCGAGGGCGGCCACCCGCAGGATCATGTCGCGATGCGAATCCCAGGCGTCGCCGCCCGCCATCTCGCTTTCGTATTGGGCCACGCCCTCCGCGAACCAATTGGGCTGTTCGCTGAAGGGGACGATGGTGGCGAGATTGGCTTGCACCGGCGCGTTGTAAAAGCTCTGATAACCGACGACCAGGCCCTGGATGTAGCTCGGCAGTTTGCTGCCGGATTGGATGGAAACCAAATGCGAGAATTCGTGGGCCACCACGTCGTTCAGCCAATTGTGGGTGCTGCGGATGGGAAAATCCCAGTCCGTCACCCAAATGTTCATGGTATTTTCCAGCGAGTTGGCCCAACCATTGGAGAAGATGTCGTCGCGGAGGGTGAATTCCACCTGGTTGGGAAGCTGGATGTGATAGCGCTGGATCTTTTCGGAGTACACCCTTTCGGCGATTCCCGCGACGGTGCCCGCCACGTCCTCCAATTCCTTGGGGTAATGGAAACGGAAATGGGCCGTTTCGGCCGTGCGCCATTCGATATGCGCCGCATTGCGGTTCAGGCTGAATCCAAAAACGCCGGCGGTAAGGAATAACAGGGCGACGAGGATGCGCCTCGGGTGGGCGGGCATGGGGCGAATAGAGTACAAAAAGCCTACCTTGCCTTCCCGTGCCCAGCTTCACCGAGCGCTATCACGAGCTGACCAAGTACCGCCCCGAAACCATCGACAAGCTCGGGGGCGTGCATTGGGACGAGCAGCCCAATCCCTTCAAAGATGTTTCCCCGGGACGGAAAATCGATCTCGTTCCCCATTTGAAATCCCTGTTCGATAAGATCGAAACCCCTCCCGATCCGGCCGGGCCTTGGCTGAAAGACGAGGCTCTGCCCGCCTTGGCGCGACTGCTGTATTTCACCTTGGGGATCACCGCCCGCGTCGAGGACGGTCCGGGAGTGCATTTTCTCCGCGCCGCACCCTCGGCCGGTGGACTGTACCCCACCGAAGTTTACGTGGCCGTGCGGGATTTTTCCGACCTTCCCGCAGGCATCTACCACTATCACTCCTTGAAATCCGCGTTGGTCCCCGTTTGGGAGGGGAATTTCACCGCCGATCTCCGCCACCATTTTCTCGATCACCCCGTACTTGGGGAAAGCCGTTGCGTTTTTCTCTTCACCGGCATCTATGGCCGCAGCGCCTGGCGTTACAAGGAGCGCGCCTATCGGCGCATCCTTCTCGATACCGGCCATGCCGCCGCCAATCTCCTGGAAATGGCGCGCGCCCTCGGCCTGGACGCTTCCCCGCTCGGCGGTTTCCAGGACGACGATTTGGAGGAGCTTTTCTTCCTCGCGCGCAAGCAGGAATTTCCCTTGCTGGGCGCGGCGTTGGGACCCGCCCTGTCTTCCGCCGTCGGCCAGCATCCCGGAGCGCCCCCGGCCCAGGCCGTGAAACGCGCCGATGCCAAGGACCCCATGCAGGTGCAACAGAACGCCTGCGAACGCATTTATCGGGATCAACCCCTGCGTCCGCCCGTAGCGCCGCCGTCGGCGGGCGCCCGCTTCGACGCCGCGGGTTTCAATCCCCAATCCGTCATTTTGCGGCGGCGTTCCACGCGCAAATTCAACGGCGGATCCCTGCTGCTCAAGGATGCCGAGGACATGTTGCGCTACGCCTTCCGTCCGGCAGGCATGATCGGCCCGTCGCCGCTGCTAGCTCCGGGGCAATTGGAATTCAATCTGGCGGTGTTTGCCGTCGAGGGCCGAGCCCCGGGCATTTATTCCCTCGAATCGGAAACCTTGGTTTGGAATTTGAAAAAGGCGGGAGATTTCAGGGAAGAGCTGCGCGGCGTCAGCCTGGGACAGGATTTGGCCTCGGAATGTTCCTGGGCCTTGATTTATACCGCCGACATTCCCCGGCTCGTTTCCGTTTACGGCGATCGGGGCTACCGCTACGCCTGCATGGACGCGGGACAAATCGGCGAGCGGATCCAGCTTTGGGCCGTGCATCGCGATCTCGGGTCCTCGGGAATCGGCGGTTACTACGACGATCTCGCCAACGAATTGCTCGGCCTTCCGCTCACGCACGGAATCCTGTACATCACCTTGGTGGGGGTGCCGGAGGAGTGAAACGTCCTCGTCCCTGTTGCCTTCTTGCTAGGTTAAATCCCCCATGCCCGCCGGTAAAAGATCCATTTCCACCGCCGCTGAGCTATGCGGCGTATGGCCGGCCCTGTTCACGCCCTTGCGCGACGACGATCCCAAGCGCCTGCGCAATTCCATCGACTACGGCAAGACGCGGAAAATCATCGACGACCTGATCGCGGAAGGGGTGGACGGAATCGTGCCCGTGGGCACTACGGGGCAAAGCCCCACGGTGAGCCCGGCCCAGCACCTGGACTTCATCCGTTTCGTGGCGGAATACGTGGACGGCCGCGTGCCCATCCTCGCCGGGGCGGGTTCCAATTGCACGCGCGAGTCGGTGGACATGATCCAGGAAATGCTGAAATCCCTGGGTCCCTTGGCGGTGCTTTGCGTCACCGGGTATTACAACAATCCGCCGCAGGACGGCTTGGCGGCCCATTACGAAACCATCGCGCGCGAAACCGGGGCGAAAATAGTCATCTACAACGTGCCGGCCCGCACCGCCAGCTACTTGGAACCCGACACGCTGGTCCGCTTGGCCGCAGACAAGAACATCATCGGCCTCAAGCAGGCGGTGGACTTCGGCCATCCCGGAAAGCATCGCGACGACACTCTCGCGGTGATCCAAAAAACGGCAAGCTCGGACTTCGCGGTGGTCAGCGGCGAGGATGACAGCGTGTTCGCCTTCTTGGAATTGGGAGGCCGGGGCGTCATCACGGCCACGGGCAATATTCCCGAGGCGGCGCGGTTGTTTTTGAAGCTGGTGGCCGCCCATCGGGAAGGCCGGCGCGATGAGGCCGAGGCGATGCAGGGCGAGGCGATGGTTTTCGTGCAAGCCGTGTTCGCCCGCAAGAACCCGATTCCCCTCGGAACCTTTTTCAATTCTCCGCTGTTTTTACCTCTGGTTTCCGTGCGGGAAACCGGGGACGGCGCCGCGCTTGAGGCTGAAATTCTACGCCTCATCCGCGAACGGGCCCCTTCGCTGAAGAAATACCACCCGGAGTTTTAACCTTCCCAGGTGACGGGCAATGCCGATGATGCGAAAATAGGGGGCATGATGACCGTACCGCAGCTTATGCACGCGTTCGGGAGCGGATTCGGGCGCGTGAATCCCTTGGCGGTGGTGCTTTCCGGCATCGCCGTGATCGGGATCATGGCCTGGCTCGTGGCCCTGGAAATTTTGCGTAAGAACCGCCGCCGGCGCGAGGAAGTGCAAATAGGCTGGCGCTATTTCGAGGATTACTCGGCCCAGCGCAGGCTGACTCCCGCCGAAAGCGAAATGCTGCGCGCCGTGGTGCGCAGCGGGGAAGTGACCAGCGCCGAAATGGTTTTCGATTCCCCTTTCGTCTTCGAGGACGCCCTCGAAGCCTATCTCGCGGACGAAAAAGACAGGTTGGCCCGTGACGAATCGCCTTACGTAGTGCTGCGCGGCATCCGTTCCAAGCTGGGATATTCCCAATTGCCGGCGGAGATTCCTCTCACCTCGACGCGCCAGCTCGAGGCGGGCCTGCCCGCGCATTGGCAATGGGCGGGACGCCGTTTGCAGGGAGAGCTGCGAAACATCTCCGAACGCAGCTGGCAGCTCGATTTACCCGGGATCCTGCCCGAGGGAATCGCCCCCCAGCAAATGGTGGAAATCGGGATTCTGCGTCCGGGGGATGCCGAATACTGCGTGCAAACCACCATCGCCGCCCTCCGCCCCGGCCACCACGCGTTGATCTTGAACCATACCCGCAACCTGGAACGCAAGCAGATGCGGAATTGGGTGCGGGTGGAAGTGAATCTGCCTTGCCGGACCACGGTGATTTCCGGGCCCGATCACCCGGGGGTGGAGGATGGCCCTCTGCCCGCCGGGCTTTTGGTGGAGGGCAAGCTGATCGATCTTTCCGGGGGCGGAACTTGCGCCCGGCTGCCCACCGCCTTGCCCAAGGGGCATAAAGTTTCCCTCAATTTTGATCTTCCCGGAGGGGCCTCCTTCCGGGGGGTGCGGGCGGAGGTCATGCGCATGGCCGTCTTGCAGAAGAACGGGCGCGAGGATTTCGAACATCACCTCAAGTTTACGGGGTTGGAAACCGCGCAGCAGGAAAGCATCATCCGCTACGTGTTCGAGAAGCAGCGTCTGGGTGCCAAGGATCCGGCCGCCCCCTCCCTCGCGTGAATTGCAATCTCTAAATACCTTTACCATGACCAGGCTGAAATTCCTCAAAAACCCGTGAAGATGAGGGGCGATTGAGCTTCCGCGATTCGATTCTCCGCATGATCCAGGGCGATCCCATCACCGTGGGTATCGACATCGGAAATTACTCCATCAAGATTGCGCGCATCGCCCATCGGCAGGCCGGACCCGTTTTGCTCGGGGCGGGCATCCATGTCCTCAAGCCCGACACCTTGGCGGGCGGTGAAATCAGGAACCGCGACGAACTCCTGCATTCCCTGACCTCTTTGGTGCATCGCACCGACCCGTCCGGAAAGATCAAGGACGTGGTGCTTTCGCTGTCCTGGTCGTACGGGGTGATCGCTGATCGCATCCGGCTCAAAAGCGACAAGGAAGCCTCGGACGAGGAGCAAATCCTCATGGAGGCCGGTCAGCGCAGCCCCTTTGACGTGGACAACATCACCCTCGATTACAAAGTCCTTTCCAAGAATCCCGATAACAACGAGATGGAAGTGCTGCTGGTGGCGGCGAAGAACCCGGTGATGCAGGGCTATATCGACCTTTTGTACGAGGCCGGTTTGCGCCCCCTGGTGGTGGATGTCGACGCCTTCGCGGTCACCAACGCCTATCTCCTTTCGGCCCCCGAGGAGGATCTGAAGAAGGTGGTGAGCGTCATCAACGTGGGCGAGAACCTCACCAATCTCACCTTCCTCAAGAACGGCACCTATCACTCCACGCGCGATATCGCCACCGCCTGCGATTTCTTCCTCAAGACGCTGATGAAGAACCTGAAGGTGGACCGGGAGGAAGCCTCGTCCATCCTGCGCGGCAAAAACGTCGATCCGCAAAACCAGGCCATCGTCAACCGGGGCATCGAATTCGCGGCCGAGGAGCTGTCGGTGGGCATCGACCTGGCCTTCGGGTATTTCCAGTCCTCGGAGAACAACCTCAAGGTGGAGAAAATGGTGCTGTGCGGCGGCGGGGCCACCATCCGCAACCTGGCCGGCATCCTGGCCAAGCGCCACAACGTCGAGGTGGAAATCGCCAATCCCCTGGCCCATGTCGCCTATGACGAGAAGCGCTTCACGGGGCCCATTCCCGAGAACATCTCCACCATCCTTACCGTGGCCACCGGCCTGGCGCTGCGGAAACTATGACCCTGATGCGCGACACCATCCAGGTCAACCTGCTCCCCATCGAGTACCGCGTCGTCCGGAAGGATTATTCCTTCCTGGTCGACTGGCGATTGTTGTTGGGGACTTTGATCGTGATCCTGACTTCGCTTTCCTTCGTGGCCGGGCGGCAGTTCATCGAGGCCAACCTGGCCACCAAGCGCGTGGCGCTGGCCGAAGTGCGGGCGGAAATCGGCCGCAACGCCTACGTGGCCCAGAAAATCCGGGAACTCGAGAAGATCCGCGACGAGAAGAACGCCAAGAATACCTCCCTGAAGAGCATCACTGTCAACAAGCGCAAATGGGTGCGTATTCTGGAAGGGCTTTCCAAATCCATGCCGCTGAACACCTGGCTGGATTTGATGAAGCAAAACGAGACGGACGAACAGGACATGGAGGTGCACGGTCGTACCTACGTGTTCCCCGAGGTGGCCGAGTACATGATGGAACTGGAGAAGAACGAGTATTTCCAGCACGTGACCTTGAATTCCATCGAGTTCCTGAAGGAGCAGGAGCGGAGTTTCTTCGTGTTCACGCTGAAAATCCGCATCAATCCCGCCGCCGGGATGGAAACCTTCGCGCATGACGCCGGGAAGGGCAAGGTGTTGTGAAGAAGCTGGACCTCAACGCGGCCCTGGGCCTCAACGTCAGGCTGTGGCTGTACTTCGCGGCCTGCTTGGCCGCCGTCGGAGGGTTGATCTACATGTTCTACACCGAGCAGTTCCGGGGCTATTTCCGGGAGTCCCGGCAACTCGACGCCGATATCACCCAGCAAAAAAGCCAATTGCGCCAAATCCTCGCCCAGAAGCAACGGCTCAAAGACCTGGAGGCGGAAATCGAGCAGGCCAACCAGGAATTCGCCCGGTTGCAGGAGATGTTCCCCGATCAGGAGGTCATCCCGAGGCGGCTCATCGATCTCACCACGGTGACGAGGCGATCGGCCACCTTGCCGACCAAATTCCTGCCGCTGCAATCGGAGGAAAAGGAGTTTTACCGCGAAAACCATTACGCGGTCACCTTGAGCAGCAGCTACCACGGGCTCGGGACCTTGTTCGCCGAGGTCGCCAACTTCCGTTACCCGACGGCCATCGGCAAGCTGCGAATCGCCAAAGCCGACAATCTCGACACGGCCATCGCGACGGCGCGGGATCACGGCGAAATCCCGCGCACCCTCACCGCCAGCTTCGATCTCACCACCTTCACTTCCAAGAAATAGATGACGCCATGATCCGCCGGTTTTCGCAATGTGCCTTCCTCGTCGCGGCATCTGCCTTCAGCGGATTCGCGGGGCCGAAACTGGACGATATCGTCCTCAGGCTCTCGGGAACGGCCCAAGTGGAACTGCGCTTCGCTCCAGGGGAAGCCTTCCCGGCTTTTTTCCAGAAAACCGATACGTCCGGAAAAACCGTCCTCCTTTCCTTCCTGGAAACCGAAACCGCCTTGCCCTGGGGTTCCATCGCCCTTCCGGCGGGGTCGCCCGTGGAGCGGGTGGAGTTGAAACGGTTGCGCAGCCCCAGCGGACGGGCTTTTCTCGGCATCGAATTCGGCTTGCAAAGCCTGCCGAAAGGCGACTGGGAGCCCAAGCCGAAAAATTCCTCCGCTTTGGTTTTCGCCCTGGGGGTAAAATCCAAGCCTGGCGCGCCCAAGGAATGGTCGCTCGCGAAGGCCGTGGTCGCACCGGCGCCTGCGGTTGCTCCATCCGTGCCTCAGCCAAAAGCATCGGCTACCTCCGCCAAGGAAATCGCGAAACCCCCTGCGGAGAAGGCCGCCGTTCCGATCACAGAAATCCGAATCTCCGCGTCGGGCGCCAAGGAAGAGGTGGTTCTGATGGTGGCGGGCAAGGGAATTCCGGATTATAAACTGGAACTCTCTCCCGGCGGCGCGGCTGCCGTGGCGGTATTGCTCAGGCGCGTTTCCGCCGATTCCGTCTCCAAAAAGTTTGACTTGGGGCGGCAAGGAAGAATCCACGGACTGCGTTGGAAACAAAGCGATTCCGGTTTGGTGGTGGTTTTGATTTTGGATTCCAACCGGGTTCCCAAGGCGACCGCCGAAAAAGGCAAAGTGTCCTTGGCCTTTCCGCGCCGCCCGGGTTCTCCCGCGTTTTCCTGGACCAGC